>JAJTBP010000041.1 GCA_021286825.1 Marinilabiliales bacterium
CCAGGATGACGGCTGCCACATTCCATGCCTGGGAGATGGACCCCTTGGCCGCATGTGGTGGATTTCCCTCATAGCATTCTGCCAGTGATCCCAGGCAATTTTCAGAAATGGCCGGGACGAATCCTTCGAGACAGTTTTTTGCGAAAGAGAGCCCACCCGCCTTGTGAATGCCAAGATAGGTGCTGAGAAATGGATAGATCAGATAGGGATAGGCGGTACCCTGATGAGCGGCTTCGGCAAAATCGACCACTTTTTCACCCGAAAATCCCTTGTAGGCCACATCTTCCGGAGAGAGTGTCCGAATGCCGACCGGCGTAAGCAATTTGTTCCGGACGGTTCCCTGGATAAGGGTGAGAAATCGAGTGAAGCAGCCAAAAGCATGTTTGGGCGGACAGACCAGTCGGTGAAATTGCCATCGATACAATCGGCCAGCATTCCCTTTTCCTCACTCCAGAATCGGTTCATGAATGCTTCTTCAATCTTTGCCGGCAACTCTTTCCATCTTTCCACAAATGATTTGTCACCAGCAGCGGTTGCAAGTTGGAGCGCGTAGCAGACGGCATTGTACCAGTAGGCGTTGATCTCGACTGCCAGTCCGCCTCTCGGTGTGACCGGTTTGCCATCGATGTATTCATCCATCCAAGTCAGGGCAACACCCGATTTTTTGGCATGGATCAGGCCATCTTCCTGCATGTGGATGTTGAAATCAGTGCCAGACCGGTAGCTGTCGAGTATTTCATTCAAGGAGGCGCTATAGGTTTTCCAGATCACTTTGGCTGTCTTGAACTGACCTAGTTTTTGCAAGGCGGTAAAGACCAAAAGCGGCGCATCTGCAGCGTCCCGATAGCTTTCCTGACCAGCATATTTGGGCAAAAGTCCATTTTTAAGTCGCGAAATGTTGGATTGGAGTACGGCTTCGAATGTTTTAACATCCCCCTGACTGAGGAATATGCCGGGAAGTGCCGTTAAGGTTTGCCGTGTGCTGGATTCATACCATGGATAGCCGGCAATCAGGTCGATGCCATCTTTCCGTTGCCAAATGAATTGTCTGGCAGAATTGAAGAGGCAATTGAGGAAAGAATCGCGCGGAATCCTCAGCTTTTTTTCCTTTTCATATTGACTGTTGAAACCGGATGGCTTCTGTAGTTGAGTGGAAGCAGAAAACATCAAAGGTTTCCCTTTTTCAATGGCTACCTCAAAATAACCGGGAACAAAAAGGTCTTCCTGAAATTCGTAACCCCTCTCCTGCTCCTTCATGTACTCAATGTTCTTGTACCAATCGGGTACCGGAACAAATTCACAAGGTTGAGAAAACTGCATGTACAATTCCGGATAATCTTCGTAGATCTTCATCCGAATGCCATTTTCGACCGGGGTGAACTTGGGATTGGCCATCAAGTTGGCTTTGCGTAGCGCATGCACATTTCGAAAGGCCAGGAAAGGACGAAATCTCATCCGGGTCGGACTGTTCGCTTGTTCCAGGGTATATTTGACGAGTAGTTGGTTTTCATTTTCAACCAACATGCGGGTTCTGGTCAGAACCACCCCTCCTACCCTGAAGGTATGTTTGGGAATGGTGTCAAACTCAAAATTCCTGATGTATTTGTGCCCTTTGGGTTCATAAAAATCACCAGGATATTTGTGAATGCCCAGATTGAATTGCGCTTCGTGCTGAATGACCGTTTCATCAAATGATGAGAGCAAGACATGTTTGCCCCCATCCAGTTCATCCAGCCTGACCACAAGCAGACCGTGGTACTTTCTTGTATTGCATCCGGCCAGCGTTGTGGAGGAATAGGCACCCGCACGGTTGGTCCGCAGGGTTTCCCGTTCCAGCGAATAGGCTAAATTGACCAGCTTATCCTTATCAAAATTCAGATATCCCATACAATTCGGACGATTTAATGGTTGATACGGTAAGGTCGCCTGCAAAATGCAGGCTGCTTAAAAATAATCAAACCTATGATTAAAAAAAATTATAATTCCATTTTTTGATGGATCCGGGCTTCCAGTTCCGAGCAATTCAAAAAAGGGTACTTTTCCTGCAGAATACGGATCTCACTTTGGGTCCGCTGCAAATGCCCCCGGTATCCGTGGCTATTTTCCTGGAAGGGCCTGTGGCTGATGGCCCTAAGGATAGATGAGATTTGTTTCAGAATGGTCTGGCTTTCCTCATCCAACAGGGTGGCATCAAATTTTTCCTGGACAAAGGATAGGGCAACCTCGTTGAGATGAATCATATCCGTAGCATAGAATCGATAATCCCTCAATTCGTCCATTACAAATTCATAGGAGGGAAAGTAAGCCACACGATCCTTTCCATATCGTGAGATCAGGTGGTCTGTCAACAGAAAAAGTCCCGACTTACTCACCTGGTTCTCATAGCTTCCATCTTTTAGGTGGCGTATGGGACTGATGGTCAGAATCACTTGTATTTCAGGGCTGGACCAAAACAACTCATCCAGGATGGTCTCCCATGTTGTGGCCATCTCTTCTGGGGATACTCTTTCACGGACAAATGAGGAGGCAGGCAACTTGTGGCAATTGGCCACAACATCCCCATTTGTTTTATCCCTGTAAATCCAGGATGTACCAAAAGTGAGGAATAGATGGGAGGCTGTTTTCAGGGCTGATCTGCCAGTCTCCAGGGTTTGGCAGATCGATTCCCAGGCTTTTTGTTTGTCGGAATGGGCATAGCGGCCATGAAAGTCAAAACTCTGCCAACGTTCGTTCGCCAGGAATAATTTTGACTCCGGATAGGTTGTTTCCTGCATCAGTAGCTGCATACAACGGGCCATGGAGAGCGGGTTGTAAAGGATTCCGCAGGGGTTCAGGCAGACTGGCATCAGGTGCTCCTTGAGATATTCCCCAATGTTTTCCGTAAAGCAGGAACCGATCATCAACGAAGTACGCTGATAGGAGAGTTTTCTGCTGAAAACCGGAGGTAAGATCTCAGTTCTGAAGGTATTCATCGTTGTTTGTTGATCCATTCAAGGGTGTAATCCGTCACTTCGTCATTTCTTTCCCATGCATGCAGTTGATGGGGACCTTCATCCCATTCCCTGCAGGTAGCCTGACTTCCGAGGCTATCGGATAGATTTCTGGTGGCGATCCAGGAGGATACCCGATCGTGATTTCCATGGAGAAATAGCATCGGAAGAGCGGATGGCAGTGAATGGCAGGAGATTTGACCTGTTGCTCGCTGGACCTCTCTGAAACAACGGGCAGAGATTCTCTTGTGCATCAGGGGATCCTTTTTTACCGTTTGGGTTTGGCTGTTGGCAGGAGCAAAATCCTTGCGCTTGAGTCCGGTACCAATGGTGACTTGAGGGAAAAGAGAATCAGCCAACCATATGGCCAGGCTTTTGAACCGGCCAGGCGGTTGCACCAACTCCAGCCAGGCGGATGCTGAAATGGCCATGTCAGGCAAATCTCTTCCCATCCCCAGGTAGGAGAGAACAATTGTTGCACCCATGCTGTGTCCGTATAGGATTCGGGGAATTCCCGGAAAATGATGTTTGGTATGTTCCATCAATAAGGCGACATCTTCGAGATATTCCCAATAGCGATGGATCGTTCCTCTTTTCCCGCCCGATCGTCCGTGACCGCGAAGATCGAAGGTGACGACGGCGATTCCGTTGGATGTAAAAGACTGGAACCATTCGTCATATCTCCTCGCGTGGGTCCCATGCCCATGGACAAAGGCCATGACAGCGGTGGGTTCAATCGTTTCCGGTCTGTGAACTACAGCATAGAGTTCAAGTCCGTCGAAAGCGGTCCAGCGTTCTTCATTGATTAGAGCTGACATGAGGGAAATAAGTGTTAAAGGAAACCGGTCCGGTTGGAGGGTAAATCAGCCATGTTCCAACCACAAAGATAGCATCATTTTCCGTTGAAAAGATGTGCCAGGGTCCTTTTCATCCTTCGAAAACCCGTTCGTTCCACTGCTGTTCCCTTGAAAAGTCTTTTGAAGGAGGGTTGATCCAAAACTTGCCATTCCGCTGCAGTGTAGGCGAGCAATTCCGGACTGGGATCGAATTGAGGTTCCTGATGCAAGAGGGCTTTGCTGTTCCACGGGCAAACCTGTTGGCAGATGTCACAACCCACTACTTTGTTTCCCAGCTGTGGCACCCATTTTTCGGGAATATCCTCCCTGGATTCGATGGTCAGGTAGGATATGCATCTGCGGGCATCCAGATGACGTGGCGAACGGATGGCTTGCGTGGGACAGCTATCCATACATCGGGTGCAGGAGCCGCACAGATCATTGCCGAAAGGTTGATCCGGTTGGAGAGGCAGATCGATGATGAGTTCTCCCAGGAAATGATAACTCCCCTTCCGGGGATGAATGAGCAGGGTATTTTTCCCGATCCACCCCAATCCGGCTTCTCTGGCCAAGGCTTTTTCCAGCATGGGGGCTGAATCGGTAAAGACCCTTCCTTCACATGGGGAAATTTCCGTGCGGATATACTCCAGCAGTTGGTTGAGTTTTGCCTTGACAACGGAATGATAATCCTTGCCATAGGCATAGATGGACAAGATTGGAGCTTCCGGGTCGGAGGGTTTGGCTTCGGTGTAATAGTTCTGAAGCACGGTAATCACTGAACGGGCACCCTCAACCAAGGTGAGAGGGGCTGTCCGCTTTTCAAAATAGCCGTTCATGTAGTCCATCGTTCCCTGAAACCCGGCTTCCAGCCATTCGCGCAGATGAACTGCCTCCTCTGACGGAAGTTGTCCGGAAGAGATGCCGCAACCTTCGAATCCCAGTTCGGCTGCCTTTGCCTTGATCAGCACCGACATTTCAGCCGGAGTTTTACTGCTGTGCATCTTCTGTTTTTCCGGATCCTTTTCCATGGGTTGGCATTTTTGGCAGAGCCCCTACCCTGCCTGTTTCCGGGATTGGCTACATGAAGCCAAGTTCCAGTCTTGCCTCTTCAGACATCATGGATTTGTCCCAAGGGGGATCAAAGGTAATCTCCACCTTGCAGTTGCTGATTCCCTCTACCTTTTTGGTCATGTATTCCACATCTGCCAGGATCATGTCTGCTGCAGGGCAACCTGGAGCGGTTAGGGTCATGACGATCGTGGCATTTTCTCCTGCTACATCGACGCTGTAGACGAGTCCAAGGTCGTAGATGTTTACCGGGATTTCGGGGTCGAAAACCTCTTTCAGGTTCTCAATGATCTGGTCTATTTTGTTGTCCATCTTATGATTTGGTTGAGAGTTGCTGGTAAGCCAGCGCATAAAGTTTGATCTGTTTGACCATGGCCATCAGACCATTTGATCTGGTCGGAGAGAGATGTTGTCTCAATCCGATCTCCTCAATGAAATGGGGTTCGGACCCGAGAATTTCGGCAGGAGTCCGGCCCGAGTATACTTTGAGCAGCAATGCTACCAGTCCTTTGACGATGAGGGCATCACTCTCTGCTTCAAACAGTATCTTTCCATCCTCTAGTTTCTGGTGAAACCAAACCCTCGACTGGCAACCCCTGATCAGGTTGTCATCGGTCTTAAAAGTTGCATCAATCCCGGGCAGTTCATTTCCGAGTTCGATCAGATAGGTGTATTTGTCCATCCAATCGGTGTAGACGGAAAAATCATCAATGATGGCTTGTTGTTGCTCCTCTATGGTCATGGTTTTTTGTTTCAAAAATAACGAAAATGACAGCTTGGCTTCAGAACATGGAACGGATTCTTTTGAGTGCCGAAATGAATTGGTCGACCTCTTCCCGGCTGTTGTAAAAGGAAAAGGAGGCCCGAGTCATGGCAGAAACACCAAAGTGGTCCATCACGGGATCGGCACACAACCTGCCGGTCCGTACCGCGATTCCCAACTGGTCGAGCAGGGTTCCAAGGTCAAAGGGGTGGATTTCATCGATCTCAAAACAGATGACACCGGTTTTATTGGCCGATTCGCCAAAGATTCTGACATTTCCCAATTCCTTCATTCTTTGGGTGGCATAGACCAGTAGCTCATGTTCCTGTTTGGCAGCTGCTTCCAAACCGATCCGGTTCAGATAGTCGATGGCCGTTCCCAACGCAATGGCGCCAACATAATGGGGGGTTCCGGCTTCAAACTTGTGGGGCAGTTCGTTGTAGGTGGTTTTTTCAAAGGTCACCCGATCGATCATCTCCCCACCTCCCAGGAATGGGGGCATGGCTTCCAACCAGACTTTTTTTCCATAGAGTACGCCAATCCCGGTCGGTCCATAGATTTTATGACCAGAGAAGACATAGAAATCGCAATCCAGGTCCTGAACATCCACGGCAAGATGGGGTACCGACTGGGCTCCGTCTATCAGGACTGGGATACCCTGCTCGTGAGCTTTGGCGATGATTTCCTTCACCGGATTAATCGTGCCAAGGGTATTGGAAACATGGGCCACGGCGATCAGTTTGGTGCGTGAAGACAACAACCCTTCCAACAACTCCAACTGTAAATCTCCTGCGTCTGAGAAGGGAATCACTCTTAGATGTGCCTTCTGTCTGGCGCAGGCCATTTGCCACGGAACGATGTTGGCATGGTGTTCCATTTCGGTGACAATGATCTCATCCCCTTCTGCGAGAAACTTTTCAGAGAAGGACCTGGCTACCAGGTTAATGGAGGCGGTGGTGCCGGAAGTGAAGATGATTTCCTCCCGATTTTCAGCATGAAGGAACTCCTTTACCCGGTCTCTCGACGCTTCGTAGGCTTCAGTGGTCCGGATGGCGTGTGCATGGGTTCCCCGGTGAATGTTGGCATTGGTCAGGAGTGAAAATTCGTCCATTTTTTCGATGACAACCCGCGGGCGTTGTGCCGTCGCTGCGTTGTCAAAGTAGACCCAGGGCCTTCCATTCACGGATTGGTCGAGGATGGGAAAATCTTTTCTGATTTCCTGAAGGTTAAAACTCATGGTCCCTTGTGTTTTGGATACGACCCATTGACAATGCAAGAACGGACGGATATCCGCTCCTGCACTTTATCGGATACATTCCAGTTTGCAATTGTGACAGCGGGAGACCTCTCCCCTCAGTCGTTTGTTGATGAGTCTGTCGATGCTTTGACGCAGGGGTTCGACCCGGATGTTGGCCAACACTTCATGTGCAAAGGCAAACATGAGCATTAGACGGGCTTCTTTCTCAGGGATACCCCTCGTCTGAAGGTAGAAGAGAGCCTCTTCATTGATCTGACCCACTGTTGCCCCATGCGAACATTTCACATCATCGTTGTCAATGACCAACTGCGGCTTGGTATTCATTCTGGCTGCTTTGGTCAGCAAAACGCTGTTGTTACGCTGATAGGCTTCCGTCTTTTTCGCACCCGGCATCACATGGATCCTGCCGGTAAATCCGCCACTGGAATTGTCATCCAGCACATTTTTATAGATTTGGTTGCTTCGGCAACCTGGTTGATTGTGGTTGACGGAGATAAAATTGTCGTTGAGTTGGTCTCTGTCGGTCAGGGAAAGTCCGTAGAGTCCAGCCTCTGCATTTTCACCAGCAAAGTCCACAAGAATGTTGTTCCGGGTAATGCCTCCGTGCAGGGAGATGGTGTTGGTGATCAACCCGGAATTGCGTTCCTGCCTGATGAACAGTCCGTTGAGGTGGGCCGTACCGTTGTGTTGATTCTGTGTCCCGTAGATGTCTGCCACGGCATCCTCCAAAAGATGTACTTCTGTGAGGTAATTGGCAATGTAGCTGTGAATGGACAAGGTATGGTCACAGAACATCAGTTTGACGCGGGCATTTTTGCCTACCACCACCAGGTTGCGTTGTGTGACATAGAGATCCTCTTCACTTCGAAGGAGGTTGATTACCTGAATGGGCTTTTCAATCAGTACGTTGTCGGGAATGTAGAGGAATATCCCGTCGATGGCAAAGAGGGAATTGAGGGCAACGATCGGATCCGATTCGGAATCTGCCATCCGGCCATAGTGGCTAGCCACCAGATCAGGATATTGCATCATTGCCTGTTTGAGGCTACAGATGATCATTCCTTTCGGAAAATCTGTCGTTTGGTTGCCCGGGTAGTACCATCCATTTACATGAAAAAGCAAATGGGTATCGAATTCTGGCACGTCACAGGTAAAGACCTCACGCATGTCGAAATCAAAGGAGGTAGGTTGAAAAGCCCTGTCAAAGCTATCGTTTTCGAATAGTTTGGTCAGGTCGGTATATTTGTAATTCTCCGTTTTCCTGTCGGGGATCCCCATCCGGAGAAATGCTGCCAGTGCTTTTTCCCGCTCATGCTGCATGAATGCCGGAAACCCCTTCCCTATCTGTTCTTTGTTATCCTGATAAAGTTGTCCGAGTCTGGCTTCAGCGGTTTCAAATGATCTGTTTTCATTCATGGCGCTTACTCTCCCAGTTCCTTTTTGATCCAGTCGTACCCTTTTTCCTCCAGTTCCAGCACCAGATCCTTGCCGGCTGTTTTGACGATCTGACCTTTGTAGAGCACATGCACCACATCCGGAACGATATAATCCAGCAACCGTTGATAATGAGTGACCACGATGGTAGCATTTTCAGGTCTCTTCAGCAGGTTCACCCCGTTGGCGACAATACGCAGCGCATCGATGTCGAGTCCGCTGTCGGTTTCATCCAGAATGGCCAGTTTCGGTTCCAGCATGGCCATCTGGAAGATCTCGTTTTTCTTCTTTTCACCTCCGGAAAAACCTTCATTGACGGAACGGTTGGTCAATTGGGAATCGATCTGAACCAATTCTTTCTTTTCGCGCATCAATTTGAGGAAATCTCCGGCAGAAAGTTCCTTAAGCTGGTGGTATTTTCTGGATTCGTTGACAGCTGTCTTCAGAAAATTGATCATGGAGACACCCGGTATCTCCACGGGATATTGGAAACTCAGGAAGAGTCCCTCTTTTGCCCTTACATCGGCAGGCATGGCCAACAAGTCCCTTCCATTGAAGGTCACTTCCCCTTTGGTTACTTCGAAACTGGTATTTCCTGCCAAGACGTTGGCAAGTGTACTTTTACCGGATCCATTGGGTCCCATGATGGCATGTACCTCACCGGCATTTATGGTTAAGTTGATGCCGCGCAGAATTTCCTTACCTTCTACCTTGGCATGTAAATCTTTGATGATAAGCATATTGAAAAATTTATTTATCCGACACTGCCCTCCAGACTGATCTGAAGGAGTTTTTGAGCTTCAACGGCAAATTCCATCGGGAGTTTGTTGATCACCTCCCTGGCGTAACCGTTGACGATCATACCAATGGCATCCTGGGTGGAGATGCCGCGTTGATTGCAATAAAAAATCTGGTCCTCACCAATCTTGGAGGTGGTGGCTTCGTGTTCGACGATCGAACTTTGATTGCCGACTTCAAGGTAGGGAAAGGTATGTGCCCCACAATGGTCTCCCAGTAACAGTGAGTCACACTGTGAGTAATTCCGAGCATTTTCGGCTTTGGCGGCAACCCTTACCAATCCGCGGTAGGCATTCGAACTGTGACCGGCAGAAATACCCTTTGAGACAATGGTACTTCTTGTATTTTTCCCGAGATGGATCATTTTGGTCCCGGTATCTGCCTGCTGGAAATTGTTGGTCAAGGCAACGGAGTTGAATTCAGCAACGGAATTGTCTCCGGCCAGGATACAACTGGGATATTTCCAGGTGATGGCCGATCCGGTCTCGACCTGGTTCCAATAAATTCTGGAAGATTCCCCCTTGCATAGTCCACGCTTGGTGACAAAGTTGTAAATGCCTCCTACTCCCTCCTTGTTGCCAGGATACCAGTTTTGGACGGTGGAGTACTTTACCTCAGCCCTGTCCAGAGCAACGATCTCCACCACTGCTGCATGCAGTTGGTTTTCATCACGCATTGGAGCCGTACATCCTTCCAGATACGAGACATAACTGTCGTTGTCTGCGATGATGAGTGTCCTTTCAAACTGTCCGGTGTTCTTGGCATTGATTCGGAAATAGGTCGACAACTCCATCGGGCATCTCACCCCTTTGGGAATGTAAACAAACGATCCGTCCGAGAATACGGCGCAATTTAGCGCAGCAAAGAAATTGTCTCCAGGAGGAACCACCATCCCCAGGTATTTTTGGACAAGATCCGGATGATGTTTGACGGCTTCGCTGAACGAGCAAAAAATGATGCCCAGTTCTGCCAGATTTTCCTTGAAGGTGGTCTTGACCGAAACGCTGTCCATGACTGCATCGACGGCTACTCCGGCCAACATCTTCTGTTCTTCTAGCGGGATCCCCAGTTTGGCAAATGTGCTCAGCAATTCCGGGTCCACTTCATCCAGGCTCTCATATTTTGGCTGCTGCTTGGGAGCTGCATAATAGATGATATCCTGATAATCAATCTCAGGAATTTTTAGTTGCGCCCATTCGGGCATTTTCATGGTTTGCCATTTTTTAAAGGCTTTCAAACGGAATTCCAACATGAATTCGGGTTCCTCCTTTTTGGCTGAGATGAGTCGGATGACCTCCTCATTCAACCCTTTCGGGATAACCTCTGTTTCAATATCCGTTACGAAACCAAACCGGTAATCCCGGCCGGTAACTTCATTGAGTAAACTATTCTGATCGCTCATTTTAATTTTGGTCTTCAGTGGGAAAGGGGCCGTGAAAACCGGATGAAATCCCGTTGTTTGCCGACCTTCCCCTAATCAAAAATATCACTGTAAATCTCCCGGAACTTTCCATCCGGGGATCACAAGTTGATACGAATTTTTAAATAGACTGGATACAAATTGGTGCAAAGATATAAAATGCGCTATTTTTGGCGAATCATTTGAAGGGGATTATGGCACAGGATGAAAAAAAAAGGACTTTATTGTCCGATTTAGGGGAATTTGGATTGATCAGACGGATTGCAGCACCCGTAAAGCTGAAGAATGAAAGCACTTTGAAAGGGATTGGGGACGATTGCGCCGTACTGCATTATCCTGGAAAAAGGATTGTGGTCACAACCGACCTTCTGACCGAAGGGGTCCATTTCAATCTGGTTTATGTCCCGTTGAAGCATCTGGGATACAAAGCGGTGACAGTCAATGTCAGCGATATTTGTGCCATGAATGCCATTCCCCGGCAGATTACGGTCTCCCTGGCCATCTCTTCCAAGTTCTCCCTCGAATCGATTGATGAGCTTTTCGCCGGAATCCATCTGGCATGTGAACATTATGGAGTGGATCTTGTCGGGGGAGACACGACCTCCTCCCTTACCGGACTTACCCTTTCGATCACGGCCATTGGTGAAGCCGATGAAAAAGAGCTCGTCTACCGAAGCGGTGCACAACCGACCGACCTGCTTTGTGTGACCGGCGACCTTGGTGGAGCTTTCCTGGGGTTGCAGTTGCTGGAGCGCGAAAATGAACTCTTCAGGCAAAATCCGGCCATTCAGCCAAAGCTGGAGGGGTATGACTACATCTTGAGGAGACAGCTAAAGCCGGAAGCAAGAACCGACATGCGTCAGATTTTCAGTGATCTGGGTATCCATCCAACGGCCATGATTGACATATCGGACGGACTCTCCTCCGAAATTCTTCATTTGTGTGAGGAGTCGGCAGTGGGTTGCAGGCTTTACGAGGAAAGGTTGCAATTTGACCGGCAATGTGTGGCCATGGCCGAAGAGATCCACATCAATCCATTGGTAGCTGCTCTCAATGGTGGCGAAGATTATGAACTCCTGTTTACGGTTCCGGTAACGGAACATGATCTCGTGAGAAATCATCCGGATATTACAGTGATTGGCCACATGACCAACCAATCGGCAGGTGCCTGTCTGGTAACCCGTGGTGGTATGCAGGAGATTCCACTTGAAGCGCAAGGGTGGAATCTGCTCAAAAAATAGCCTGACATTCAGGTTTTACTCCTACCAGTGACGGAAGATGGGACCCCATCTTTTCCGTAATTCTTTCATTTCTCGTCAGACCGCCGGGTTGAATGACGATTGTAAAAATTTTCCACACCCAGATTTGTAACGTTTTAAACATAACGTCGTCTTATCAAAAGTTACCAACAAATCGTGCAAATATTTCCGACATGATCAGCATTCAGAATTTACACAAATCATATGTTACGGGAAACAACAGCCTTCATGTGCTGAAGGGGTTGAACCTGGAAATTGGCGAAGGTGAGTTTGTATCCATTATGGGCTCTTCCGGATCCGGGAAATCCACCTTGTTGAACATCCTCGGTGTTTTGGATGATTACGACCAGGGCGATTATTTCCTCAATGGGAAAAAAATTTGGGGTTTGACCGAGACACAAGCGGCCATTACCCGAAATGCAATGATCGGCTTTATCTTCCAATCCTTCAACCTCATCTCTTTTAAGAATGCGATGGAGAATGTGGCATTGCCGCTCTATTACCAGAAAATCAGCCGGAAAAAGCGCAACATGATTGCACTGGAATATCTTGACCGACTTGGACTGAAACCTTGGGCCCACCACTTGCCAAGTGAGATGTCCGGAGGACAGAAACAAAGGGTTGCCATTGCACGTGCGCTGATTTCCAATCCAAAAATCATTTTGGCGGATGAACCGACCGGAGCCTTGGATTCCCAGACTTCGATGGAGGTAATGGAAATTCTCAAAAATGTCAACGATCAGGGAATCACGGTAATCATTGTTACGCACGAGCATGACATTGCAGCCATGACCAAGAAAATTATCCGCTTAAAGGATGGTATTATCGGTGAAGTGATCACCAATGGTGACCTTCAGTTGTACAGGGACAGAGTTAAATCCGAATAAGGCAAAGCTATGTTTGACGTAGACATTTGGCAAGAAATTTTCAGTACCATCCGGAAAAACAAGCTCAGGACTTTCTTGACAGGTTTTTCCGTTGCGTGGGGTATCTTCATGCTGATGATACTGCTTGGTTCAGGCAATGGTCTCTCCAATGGTGTGAAAGAGCAGTTTGCTCAAAATGCCGTAAACATCATGTGGATGTGGACAGGCGAGACCTCCATCCCCTACAATGGGTTGAAGGAAGGACGCCCCATCAAATTCAACAACCAGGATTATGATTTTCTCAGAACCAAGGAATCTGACATCGAGAAGATCTCATCCAGATATTATCTTCCGGGAGACATTCTCTATTCCTATGGCAAGGAATACGGATCATTTGAAACCAGCACCTGCTATCCATCATTGAAAGACATGGAGAACATCAATCTGACTACCGGTCGTTTCATCAATGAGATGGACATGATGGAGTTCAGAAAGGTAGTGGTGATCGGAGATGACATAAAAAAGGCACTCTTCAAGGAGGAGGATCCGATTGGTAAATACATTCGCATTGGTGGAGTCCCCTTTAATGTCATTGGCATCTCCAAAGACAAGCGAAGAAACCAGGACAACAACCGGCAAGCCTACATCCCCTTTTCAACCGCTCAACGAATTTTCAATGGGGGGGATCGGGTGCATACCTTCACGGTGACGACCAGTATGGTGAAGACGACAGAAGAGGCAGAGGCGATCTCCGACAAAATCAGAAAGGATATGGCCAAGCGCCATGACTTCGATCCCAACGATAAAAGGGCCATGGGATCCTTCAACATGTTGACGGAGTACATCCGGACCATGAAGATCTTCCAAGCCATCAATCTATTTGTCTGGATCATTGGGATTGGCACCCTGATCGCAGGAATTGTCGGAGTAAGCAACATCATGCTGATCCTGATCAAGGAACGCACCCGGGAAATTGGCATCCGCAAAGCCATTGGCGCCACTCCATTTTCCGTAATCAGCCTGGTATTGCTGGAGTCTGTCCTCATTACCACCGTGGCTGGATACATTGGTCTGGTGATGGGAGTTGGCATCATGGAACTGGTCAACATGGCCCTGATGAAAGCAGCTGCAGGGGGAGCAGAGAACGTCTTCTTTGTGAATCCGACGGTGGATTTCAGAACAGCCGTAACAGCTACGCTCATTCTGGTCTTTTCCGGAGCTCTGGCGGGATATTTACCAGCCCGAAAGGCGGCAAATGTGACACCGATCGAAGCCCTGAGAGACGAATAGCTTTGAGGAAGAGAACAATACATTATATAAACAATCAAAAAGAGTGATCAATGTTTGATCTCGACAGGTGGAATGAAATATGGCACGCGCTGGCCAAGAATAAGGTAAGAAGCCTCCTGACAGCCTTCGGTGTTTTCTGGGGAATCTTCATGCTCATCATCATGGCCGGAGCGAGCAACGGACTAAAAAATGGCATTGTGGAAGGGGTCGCGAAATTCGCCACCAACTCCTGCTTCATGTGGTCCAATCAAACCAGCGAACCCTACAAGGGATTCAAGAGAGGACGTTACTGGAACATGGATTCAGATGACCTTACCTATGTTCTCAACAATGTTCCCGAAATAGAATATCTGTCTCCCAAGAATTTTGGTTCCCGGATGAACGGCGGACCCAATACCATTCGCGGATTCAAAAATGGATCCTACAACGTAAAGGGCGACTATCCGGAATATGTCAAGATTGATCCATACACCGTTCTCATGGGCCGATGGATCAACGAGATGGACATCCTTGAAAAGAGAAAGGTTTGCGTGATTGGTCAGAAGGTCTTTGAACAGATGTTCGATGCCAAGGAAAATCCCCTGGGAGAATATCTGAAAATTTCAGGAGTCTACTATCAGGTGGTTGGAGTGATCAAACCTGAAACCCAGATCAACATCAACGGAAGAGCGGAAGAATCTATTTTCCTTCCATTCACCACCATGCAGCAGACCTACAACATGGGGAACATGGTTCATTTCCTGGCCATTACTGCCAAGAAGGGGGTTCCGGTTAGCGTGGTAGAGGAGAAGGTGAAGGCCCTCATCAAAAGCAGGCATTCCATTGCACCCACCGATACCCAGGCACTCAATAGCGTAAACATCGAACAGCAATTTCAGCAAATCAGCGGACTGTTTCTCGCCATTGGCATGCTGACCTGGATTGTTGGAATCGGCACCTTGATGGCCGGTGTGATTGGCGTGAGCAACATCATGCTGGTGATTGTAAAGGAACGGACCAAGGAAATTGGGGTGCAGCGGGCACTCGGGGCTTCTCCCCGGACCATCATCACCCAGATCATGCTGGAAAGCGTATCCTTGACCATTGTCGCCGGATATACCGGACTCTCGTTGGGTGTCGGATTGCTGGAACTGGTCAACAAAATCCTTGAAAGCCGGCCCGCAACAGGTGACCGGGCCTTCTTTACCCATCCCGAGGTAAGCATAACGGTTGCCCTGGCCTCTCTGCTGGTATTGGTGCTGGCCGGACTCTTTGCCGGATCGATTCCTGCCAAGAGAGCCTTGCTGATCAAACCGATCGAAGCGCTCCGGGAGGAATGACACGAATGAATATAAAATACATATAATCAATAAAGTAAGAGATCGTTTAAAATACAAATCAAAGGTTGCCATGAAAAAATTCATTAAAATCGCCTTATTCATCCTTATTGGCCTCATCTTCATTTGGACACTTGTATTCCTGTACAAGAAATCTCAGAAAAAGCCAGATCAGTTTGAAATCAAGAAGGCTACAATCAACAACATAGTCAAGAAAACGGTTGCGACGGGTACTGTACAACCTCGCAAAGAGATTGAAATCAAACCCCAGGTATCCGGGATCATTGAGAAGGTATATCTCGAAGCCGGGCAGATGGTTCACAAAGAGGATGTAATGGCCCAGATCAATATCATTCCCGACATGGTGACCCTGAACAATGCTGAATCAAGGGTGAAAAGGGCTCAACTCAATTTTGATGATGCCAAGATCGATTACGATCGTCAGACAACCCTATTCGAAAAGAAGGTAATCTCGAAGGAAGAATATCAAAAAGCAAGGCTTACCTATAACTCAGCCCGTGAAGAGGTTGAATCGGCCGAAAACAACCTGGACCTGATACGCAAAGGGGTGACCAAAAATTCAACCAAGACCACCAACACCTTGATCCGTTCCACGATTGACGGTATGGTTCTGGATGTACCGGTCAAGGAGGGTTTCTCCGTAATTCAGGCCAATAATTTCAATGCAGGTACCACCATCGCCGTGGTCGCTGACATGAACGACATGATTTTCCTGGGCAAGGTGGATGAGACGGAAGTCGGCAAAATCAAGGAAGGGATGAACATCGAATTGACGATTGGTGCCATCGACAATGAAAAATTCAATGCTGTGCTGAAATACATCGCCCCAAAAGGAAAGGTGGAAAACGGAGCCATTCAGTTTGAAATCAAGGCAGATGTTATCTTGAAAAAGGATCAATTCATTCGTTCAGGATACAGTGCCAATGCCAACATCGTACTGGAGAAGAGAGACAGCGTGCTCTCCATTCCCGAAGGATTGCTGAAGTTTGCTCATGATTCTGCTTATGTGGAAGTGGAAAAGGCAAAAGACCAGTATGAAAAGAAATTTGTCAAGACAGGTCTTTCGGATGGTATCAACATTGAGATCGTATCCGGAATTACCAAAGAAGACAAAATCAAGGGCAACCTGATTGATCCTACCAAACAACCGGAGGTAAAAAAATAACCAAGATCGGTTAAAGGGTTGAAAACGAAAGGCAATTAGTCTGATTATTGAAATTGACCGAAAAGCGGTAACTTAGTATAAAATTTTGAAAAACATGATACGAACCATTTTCACCCTGGCTTATCTGCTGTTGCTTTCGCTGTTTGCAGCCTTGCATGCGCAGGAATTGTGGACGCTGGA
>JAJTBP010000042.1 GCA_021286825.1 Marinilabiliales bacterium
TCTCTTTTGAAGATGGTTTGACGTTGGTTTCCAAACGAGCCCAAGCCATGCAGAAGGCCTGCGAAGCGAAACCATCGACGATGGCAGCCATTCTGGGGGTTGAGGATGCCGTTGTGGAACAGGTTTGCAGCGATATCGAGGAGGTTGTGGTGCCGGCCAATTACAATTGTCCCGGACAGTTGGTGATCTCCGGAACCGTAGAAGGTGTAGACAAGGCTTGCGCCAAACTGACTGAATTGGGGGCCAAAAGGGCACTGAAACTGAATGTGGGAGGTGCTTTTCACTCACCGCTTATGGAACCTGCACGCGCAGAATTGGCACAAGCCATCGATGCAACCGAATTCAAAACACCGGTTTGCCCGGTTTATCAGAATGTGAATGCCATGGCAGTCACCGATCCTGCAACCATCAAAGCGAATCTTGTTGCTCAGCTGACTGCCCCCGTCAAATGGACCCAAACCGTCCTCAACATGTTGGCCGATGGCGCAGATTCATTTACCGAAGTAGGCCCGGGGAATGCTTTGCAAGGAATGATCAAGAAAGTGGACAGGGCCGTACAGGTCGCTGGCATCAGCACTTTCCAGTCATAAGACACATTTTCCACTGCGGAAAATCGTCTGTCAGGAAGGCAGTACACTCCTCATTTTACAAGCCGCGTTTTGTCTGGACCCTCAGTCGAAGCGCGGCTTGTCATTTGGACCAATTCTTTCTGTACCTTTACCATTCAATTCGCCTCAGAGACATGCGATACAAGCTGACATTAAAACTGGAGGATCCCCAGCGCAACCTGCTGCCTTTGAACTATCAGTACGAGTTGGGAGCCTGGTTCTACAAGAGGTTAAATGATGAGCGGACCGGGTGGCACCGATTGGTTACTGCTAGCCGACTAATTTCCCCATCCCTGCCATTCAAGACCTTCACCTTTTCGCATCTGGTCGTGCCCGATCGGGCGGTTTCAGGAGACAGGCTACAAATCAACAGTCCATCGGTATCGCTTGTCTTCTCCACACTGCCGGATCCCATGCTGTCGGAGTCGGTGATGGAATTGTTCTCAGGCAACCGGTTTCTACTGGGCGACCGACAATCACAGGTTGCTTTTGAGATCGTCAAGACGGAATTGTTACCGGAACCGGTTTTTGCCGAGAAGATGACCTTCAAGACCCTATCCCCCATACACCTGCCGGTAAAAGTGGAGGGTCGGAAAAATGATCAGTACCTTTCGCCGGAAGAGCCGGATTATGTCCTTCCTTTTTTCCACTCCCTTCATAAAAAATATTTATTGCTCGAGGGATCGGAACATGTGCACGATCCTTCAGCCGCGAAATTTAAGCTAAGATCGAAAGTAACCCTCAAGGGCATCACCATGCAGGCAGGCACGCCGTCTGAAAACAAACTGGTGGGATATCAGTTGCGATTCAGGCTCTCGGCTGATCCGGCCTTATTGCGCGCCGGTTATTACCTGGGTTTCGGGGAGAAAAATCATCTGGGTTTCGGTTGTTGTGAAATTCTTTGATGCTTTTGCTACCTGTTTCAACCATTCTCTGTCCGTAGCACCCCTTGCCTGAAGAAATAAATTTTGCTTTCCTGTGTAATTATTTTCCTGAATCGATACTTATTGTAAAATATGCTGCACCCATCTTTCCCGGATAATTGTATTTTTGATGGTTTCCTGGGAAAGGTTTTTCTGTTGAAAAGGGTTCGTGTGCAGTGTATCCTGACAACCTAAAAAATATTTCATCGTCTCAAAATCATACCTAAATTTTGTATAATGAAAATGAACAGATTCTTTAAAGTGGCATTTTCCGGTACATTGCTGCTGTCTGCCTTGGCTTTTATCGCAAGTGCTCAACCGGTGGCACCCGATCCTGCTTACCGAATCGGCAAACTGCCCAACGGTCTTACCTATTACATCCGTCACAACGAAGAACCCAAACAAAGGGCCAGCTTCTACATCATTCAAAACGTGGGGGCCCTTTTGGAAAATGATGACCAGAACGGACTTGCTCACTTCCTGGAACACATGGCCTTTAACGGAACCAAAAATTTTCCGGATAAGGGCATCATCAGTTCGTTGGAGAAACATGGGGTCGCTTTTGGCCGAAACATAAATGCCTATACGGCTTTTACCGAGACGGTCTACAACCTGTCGGATGTTCCTTCCACGGATCAGTCGCTCGTCGATTCTTGTTTGCTGGTGCTTCATGACTGGTCACACTACCTTACCTTATCGGATAAGGAGATTGATGCAGAAAGAGGCGTCATCACCGAAGAATGGAGAACCCGCCGTACGGCCAGTTTCCGGATGCAAAGGGAGATGTTTCCGGTCCTCTTCAAGGATTCCAAATATGCTGTGCGTGATGTGATCGGGGATTCAGCGATCATCAAACATTTCAAGTATGAGACCCTTCGGAATTTCTACCACGACTGGTATCGAACGGATCTTCAGTGCATCGCCATCGTGGGTGACATCAACGTGGATGCCGTTGAGAAATCAGTGAAAGATCTTTTTACCCCCATTCCGGCGGTAGAAACCGCCAAACCCCGATTGCCGTTTGAAATTCCTTTCCATAAGGAGACACTTTTCGTATTGGCAAAGGACAAGGAGGCTCCGCAATATTCCATCAGCATTTACATCAAGCATCCTGAGACAAAGCCAGAGTCAAAGGATTTGGGCTACTATCGCGAACAATACGTGATCCAGCTTTTCAATGCCATGATGCGCGACAGAATTACCGAACTCCTTCAGAAGGGCGTTCCACCTTTTGTCAGTGGTAGTGTGAATTATGGCGGAATGGTTCGTGGTTACACCATGACCGGCATCTCAGCCGTAGCGAAACCGGATCAAGGCGAATTGGCCCTGAAAGCCATCTACACCGAAGCCCAGCGTCTGGTCCGTTATGGATTCACTCAAGGGGAACTCGACAGGGCCAAAAGTAACCTCTTGACCCAGATCGAGAGCCAGTGGAAACAAAAAGACAAGATTCGAAACGATTCCTATGTGAACGATATTCAAGGAAACTTCCTCAGCAATGAGCCACTTACCTCCATCGACTTTGACTGGAAGGCCGTTCAGAAACTGATGCCAACCGTAACTGTTGAGGAACTCTCGGCAAAAGCCAAACAATGGATCGTTCCTGAAAATAGGGTAATCATTGTGATGGGTCCGGATAAGGAAGGGACCAAGCTGATCTCTGAATCAGAAGCATTGGCCGTGTTGAAAGAGGTAGAAGCTTCCGAAATCAAACCTTACGAAGACACAAAGGTTGCCTCTAGTCTGATTGACAAACCTTTGCAGGGATCCAAAATTGTGAAGACAACAGCATTGCCGCAATTTAACGCGGTGGAATGGACCCTTGCCAACCATACCAAAGTGGTTTATCGCCAGGCCGATTATGAAAAGGACAACGTAATACTCCGCGGGATCAGTGCCGGTGGAAATTCATTGCTTCCAGTCGACAAGCTGGCTTCTGCCATGATGATGCCGCAGTTCATGAGTATGTTTGGAGTCGGCACATTCGATGCCACCACGCTGAAGAAAATGTTGACTGGCAAAAATGTCAGTTTGAATGTGGGTCTGTCCCAACTCAACGAATCCTTCTCCGGGTCAGCTGCTCCAAAGGACTTCGAGACGCTGATGCAGTTGCTTTATCTGCAATTTGAAAATCCCCGGTTCGACAAGGATGCCTTCCAGGCACTCAAGGGACGTTTTGCAGGGATGGTTGCCAGTTTGGCCAATAACCCGCAAAAGGTGATGAGCGATTCGCTGCAGTTGATCCTCAGCAACCATAACAAACGGACGAAACTCATCTCTCCTGCGTTGATTGAAGAACTGTCTGTCGAACAGATGGAAAATATTTACAAGGATCGGTTTGCCGATGCCGGTGACTTCACCTTCTTCATTGTAGGTAACATTGAGGAAGCAAAAGTGAAACCCTTGGTCGAGAAATACATCGGATCGCTTAAGGACCTTCCGCGTGTTGAAAAATGGAAAGACAACAACATCGAGGGCCCCAAAGGCAAGACTGTCCGTGAAATCACCATGCCTATGCAGATCAAGAAGGCTACCGTTGTGGTCAACTACAATGAGAAAGCCAATTTTGATCCTAGATCCAACATCCTGATGAGTGTTCTGAAAGGGGTGCTTAATCTGCGCTACCTCGAGGAAATCCGCGAGAAAGAGGGAGGAACCTATGGTGTCAGTGTAATGGCCTCCAGCGAACACTTCCCCAAGGCAGAAAAGAATCTCCAGATGATGTTCGATGCGGAACCCGAAAGATCGGCCTACCTGAAATCGATCCTTTACAGGGAAATTGACAAGATCGTGGCCAACGGACCAACCGCCGAAGATCTCGATAAAGTGATCAAGAATCTCCAGAAAGACCGTGAACAAAACAAATTGCACAACGCATACTGGATGGGAACCTTGACCGATTTCTACCAGCACAAGATCAACAACGATGCTCCTGAGAATTTTGAGAAGATTCTTCCCACCATCACCAGGGATGAAGTCAAAAAATTTGCTGCAGGATTCTTCAAGAAAGCAGATCTGGTGGACGTCGTCTTCCTGCCCTCCAAAAAGTAGCAACGTCTGACTGCCATGACCATTCTACCTGACAGGAGGTCTCACCCTCCTGCTGCCGGATGGGTTTACCTGACAGCGACTCCGGATTGGATGTTGGATTTACATAAAAATACCTGGCTTCGGTCAGGTATTTTTTTTAATTTTAGTCCGGGTACGGAAAACCCATACCACTCACTGAACCCTTTGCTTGTGAACCTCCGACTTACGAAAGTGATCCTGCTTTTTGGGCTGTTCGTTTTGTGCACATCCGTTCGTTTGGCCCACGCCCGGTGTGCTAATCCTCCATTAGAAGAACCTGGACATTCCGGAGATTTGGATACGCTCTTGCTTGTGCTTTCCAACCAGGTTGCCTTTGACTTGGATGGGCCAAAATATGCCGTGGTCAGGAGCCATTTCCCTTTGGATAAGCAGGCCAAATTTGAGTTGAGGGAAGAGGCTACCGATCAGGTGGTTTTCAGCGGAATTCCAGGACAGTTCCAGCAGGTCCAGGAGTGGGACCGGAACGTGGTTTTCACACCCCTTCATTTTTCCGCGTTTCATCAAACGGGAAAATTCAGGATTGTCGTTCATTCAGGGAAGGCCATGGGAAAGTCAGCCCCATTTCTGGTTGGCAAACAAGCCTTGGCGCGCATTGCCTTTCCGGCCATCCTTGGGTTTTTCCAACATCAAAGGGCCAACTCACCCGAAGAGTTGGAGGCGGATCAACATCTTTTGCTCTATGGCAGTGACAAGCGAGTGGATCTTCACGGTGGATGGTGTGATGCATCGGGCGACGTGAGCAAATATTTTTCGCATCTGGCCTATACCAATTATATGTCTCCCCAGCAAATCCCTCTCACCGTATGGGCGATGGTGAATTCTGCCGAGGAGGCTCCATCGCTTTGGAAAGCGGTGAACGGTTACGAGGGGATCCGGACGGAAGCCCTTTATGGCGCAGATTACCTCATGCGCTCCCTTTCACCCGAAGGGTTTTTCTACATGACCGTCTTTTCCTATTTTCAGAAAGATCCCTCTGCAAGGCGGGTCGTGGGGTTATTGGCGGATAGCAAGACGACTTCCGATTATGCCTGTGCCTGGCGGGAAGGAGGGGGAATGGCCATTGCCGCCCTGGCCAGGATTTCTGCCTGGGGGAAAAGTGGCGATTTCACTGCCGGACAATATCTGGAGGCGGCTGAACGGGCTTTCAACCATTTGATGATCAACAGCACCCGATATGCCGATGATGGTCGGGACAACATCATCGATGATTATTGTGCACTTCTGGCTGCTACCGAGCTTTGGCGGGTCACCCACAAGGCGCAGTATGCAGAGGAGGCAAGAAAAAGGTCAAGCCAACTCATCAGACGATTCTCGTCAACGGGTTACTTTGTCAGCAACGATTCCAACCGCCCCTTCTGGCATGCCAGTGATGCCGGACTTCCCCTGGTAGCCCTAGCCCGATACCTTTCCATGGAGAGCGATCAACGCTTACGCGGGATCGCCCTCGACACCATTCGCGCCTGGATCAACAGCCTGCAGAAAATCACCACTGAAGTGGCAAATCCTTTTGGCTATCCACGGCAACATTTTCTTCTGAACGGTACGGTGCATTGTGGTTTTTTTATTCCGCATAAAAATGAAAGTGGCTGGTGGTGGCAAGGTGAAGATGCCAGGTTGGGGTCACTGGCAACAGCCCTCCTCTTGGGTGGCAGGTTGGTCGAGCCGACGCACGAGGTTTACGGGGTAACAAGGGAATTGTCAGATTTTGCCTCCCATATGCTCTTTTGGGTGCTGGGGTGTAATCCGTTCGATGTCTGCATGATGTATGGATATGGCCAAAACAACGTACCTTATATGGCTTCCATGTATGGCCACGGAACTGGCAAAGGAGGTATTTCCAATGGTATTACCGGTTTGAATGAAGACGGTTCCGGAATTGCATTCAAAGTAGAAGACAACGGCAATGAGTGGCGCTGGAGCGAACAGTGGATTCCTCATTCCACCTGGTTTTTATTGGCGATGACCGCTCTCGTTGCTGAAACCAATCCTGAATAAAAGAAAGATGAAGAGACTGTTCTGTTGTATGATGCTGATTTGGGTTGTACAGAATTTGTTCCCGGTCCGGTTATTGGCCGGCACCCATCCCCAGCGCACAGTGCTGGTTTTAACGGAAGAGGGAGGCCAACACAAGCCCTTCGTAGAGGCAGCCATGGATTGGCTTGGGAGTTTCTGCGGGGAACACGACCTGCAGATGAAAGTCCTTCATCATGCGTCGGATGAAGAAATGGGCAATCTGGATGGTGTTTCCCTCATCATTCAGCTGAATTATCCCCCCTATATGTGGGGTCCCAAAGCCATGAAGAGCTTCGAAAGCTACATTGATCAGGGGAAAGGGGGATGGATTGGATTTCATCACGCCACACTCTTGGGGGAATTTGATGGGTACCCCATGTGGGAATGGTTCTCCGATTTCATGGGGGGCATCCGGTTCAAAGATTACATTGCTCCTACGGCCTCAGGGAAAGTGGTGTTGGAGCATGCGCACCATCCGGTATTGAAAGGGGTATCGCGCGAGTTTGTACTGCCGGACGATGAATGGTATACTTTTGACCGGAATCCCCGGGATCGGGTGACGGTATTGGCCCATGTGGATGAATCAAGCTATCAACCGGCCTCTTCCATACGAATGGGCGATCATCCCGTTATTTGGACCAATGATCACAAAAAGGCCAGGAACATATACTTCCTTTTCGGCCATAGTCCGCGGCTTTTGCAATCCGAAGCGTTTAAGAAACTCTTTGCTCAGGCCATTCTTTGGGCCACTCCAATGGATCGAAAAATCAAAAATAAAAGATGAAAAGCGTACGATTTTTACTTCTCCTTTGCTTGCTCATGGGATTCCAGGTTAGCGATTCCATGGCACAATTCCCCAGATTTCGGGTATTGGCCTTCTTCTCCCGCAAAGTGGAACCGGATCATGTGACCTTTGCCAGGGAGGCAATTGTTTTCTTCAAAGGTCTGACCATAGGCAATGGTTTGGTTTTTGACACCACCAGTAACATGGAGGATCTTACCTCTGCCAGATTGAAAAGCTATGATGTGGTCATGTGGCTGAACGATTTTCCACATACCGCGGCGCAACGGGAGGCTTTTCAACGGTACATGGAAAATGGCGGAGGATGGATGGGGTTTCATGTCTCCGCCTACAACGACAGGGATACCCAATGGCCCTGGTTGTTGGATTTCCTGGGAGGTGGAGTCTTTTATCGCAACAGTTGGCCGGCCTTGCCTGCCAAACTGACCATCGATGATTCGGCACATCCCGTCACCAGGGGATTGCCGGCAAGTTATATCTCCCCGCTAAATGAGTGGTATCAATGGAAACCCAGTCCGCGGGAGCGGAAGAACATCCAGGTGTTGGTTTCGCTCTCACCGGATAATTATCCTTTGGGCTTGAAGGACATCGTTCCCGATGGAGATTTGCCGGTGGTTTGGACCAACAAGGATTACCGGATGATTTATTTGAACATGGGTCATGGGGCCGGCATATTTGGCGATGCAACACAGAACATGTTGATCATCCAGGCGCTAAGGTGGGTCGTCGCTTCTGACAAAAAAGGCAATCCGTTCAATCGTTGAGGAATATTCGATGCGTCAGTGGGGCGAAAGCCGAAGGTATCCCAGGCATTTCTCCTTGACGGAAAGATTTGGTGATGAAAAAATCCCTGAGGCAAATCTGCTTCAGGGATCTCTTTTTCTGTGGAGCTGAGGGGAGTCGAACCCCTGTCCAAACGAGGAAGCAATACGCTTTCTCCATGCTTAGCCTGGACTTGGTTTTCGAACAACAGCTGGCTCCTGGCCACCGACTGTTGCCTTAACTCCTATTTTTTCATCAGCGAACCGGAGTCATCGGCTGACAATTCCCGAATTTACTGCACCTCAGGATCGGGCCGCCTCAGGACCTGGCACCCGGGAGATGTCCCGCTCCGATATCTAATACCGGATTAGCTTTCCAACGTTGCGTTGATTAAGCGGCAAGAGCGTAGTTATCTGCGCCAATTAATTGTTCGAGCTTTAAGATTTACGGGCCAAAACTCAATGCCCGGCATGCTTACATACCTCTTCTGCCCGCTGTCAAAACCGGTCAGCCCCGTAGGGATTGCAAAGATAGTGGATTTTTTTCATTCCGGAAGAATCCGGGTCAATTCCCAAACAGCCAAATCGATGATGACAGGTTACGTATCTCCCAGCATCATACGATGGATGGCAAGGTGGATGAGTTGGTGTGCCAGCAGGTGACGGGTCTGGTGCGGTGATCGCTGGAAATTAGAGAGACTTCAGGGCGGCAATGGTGGCCGTCGGATCCTCCGAACCAAAGACAAAATTGCCAGCAACCAATACATCGGCTCCTGACAAAAAGAGTTGGCGACCCGTCTGTAGATTCACGCCGCCATCTACCTGGATGAGGGTTCCTGGGGAAAGGGTGTCTGCCATCTGTCGGAGGGTTGCCAGACGTTTGTAACTGCTCTGGATGAATTTTTGTCCGCCAAAACCCGGATTGACCGTCATCAGCAACACCATGTCCAGATCATTCATCACATCAATCAACATTTGCACCGGCGTATGCGGATTGATGGCTACGCCAGCCTTCATCCCCAATTCCCGAATGGCCCCGAGTGTCCGGTTCAGATGCGGACAGGTTTCATAGTGGACCGTCAGGATATCGGCACCTGCCAGTTTGAATCGTTCCAGGTAGCGATCCGGGTCACTGATCATCAAATGAACATCCAGCGGTTTAGTGGCCACCTTTTTGATTTGCTCCACAACGGGAAGTCCGAAGGAGAGATTGGGCACAAAATGTCCATCCATGATGTCACAATGGATCCAGTCGGCCACACTTTGATTGACCATTCTGATATCGTTGCCGAGGTTTGTGAAATCGGCTGCAAGCAGCGAAGGTGAAATAAGTCTATTCACGATTGGATATATTGATCAGCAAATATATCCCAAATTCTTTAGGTATCAGCCCAGAAATGCTTTTAAAATTGCCACACTCGCACTACATTTCAATTTCCGGATGCATCCATCCTTGATCTGCCTGACACGTTCTCTTGTCAGACCAAATCGGTTGCTGATGTCATCCAGTGCCATTACGGGTATGCCATTCAGACCGTAATAGGAGGAGAGAATAGCAGCTTCCCTGCTATCCAATTTTTTCAGTAATCGTTCGATCTCAATCCTAAGGGAGGATTCCAACAACTCGTTGTCGGGGCTCGTGGTTAATTCATTTTCAATTAAATCATATTGACTGTTTACGTTTTCTTCCTCATCATACAAAGGGGCATCAAGCGAAAGATGAAACCCGTTGGATTGCAAGGACTGATCGACGAGATGGACATTCATCTCCAGCATCTCTGCAATCTCATCAGCGACCGGTTCTCTTTGTAACTCCTGTTCCAGGCGAGCAAAGGCTTTAGATATCTTGCTGATCGAATCTACCTTGTTTTGAGGCAATTTCACAATCCTGGCATTTTCTGCCAAGGCCTGAAGGATGGATTGCCTGATCCACCAAACGGCATAAGAGATGAATTTGAATCCCTTGGAGGTATCATACCTTTCTGCCGCCTTCAGCAGTCCGAGATTCCCTTCATTGATTAAATCCTGCAAGGGTATTCCTTGGTTCTGGTACTGCTTTGCAACAGAGATTACAAAGCGCAGATTGGATTTAACCAATGCCTCAAGTGCCGTTTTGTTACCCTGTTTGACTTGTTCTGCCAGAAAAAACTCCTCCTCGGAAGTGAGCAGTTCAATCTTGCCGATCTCAAGCAGATACTTCGCCAAGGATGTGGCTTCTCTGTTGGTAATTTGTTTAATGATCCGGAGCTGTCTCATAAGCTTACTATTGAAAAGCTCCGACCACAAATTGTGAAAATCCTTAGGTAAGTCTGGTTAGGGACTTATGGTTAATTGAGATATAACAATATTACATCAAAAATCGGATGATAAGAAATATTTTGTTTAATATTTTTGTTTTGATTTCAATTATTTTTCTAAATGAACTTTTGTTATCTGATTCCAGCACTGTGTATTAGCGAAAATTTGGGACCTGAGATGCCCGGTGAGATCGTGTTTTCCCTTCAAGGCAGATCAGGCTGTGTTGGCAATCGGAAAAAGGAGATAAAGTTCTTATCTTTCCAAGAGGTGGGTAACAAGACTTTACGGATCTCATTGTCCACAGATTGTCCCCCATTCCATTTGTGCATCAACGTTTTGACCTGTTGCCGTGCGAAGCGATTGTTAAAATTTTTGAATTAAATGACTGATTTTTTGTTATTGATGACATATTTCTTGCGTATTCAATACAAATAATTACATTTGTGCCGGAATTGGATTATCGATCTGACACAATCTTCCATAATTCCCATTTTACTCCCTGAGTTACAATCATTTAGAATTTATTGTTTAAAATTCTGTTGCTCCTTGCAACACAAGTTTTGATTTCAAATCACCAAAGAAACATGTACGACATTTTGGAATTGGGCAAGAAACTCTTGCCGGAATTGCGCGAAATCGGGAAAGAACTGAATATCAAGCGCATTGAATCATTTAAAAAGCAGGACCTCATCTATGCCATTCTCGACACACAGGCTGTTAGGGATTCTGTTGTAAAGCCCGTTGAAAAGAAAACCACATCTTCCGGTAAAAATCAGCCGAAAAGCCAGAAGGTGAAAGTGGAACAGGCTCCCGCTGTTTCATCTCCTCCGGCTGAGAAAAAAATTATTAAGATCGTCAAGAAAACGGCCGAATCCTTGAGCGTTGAGCAACCCGCACCCGTCTCTGACGAAGCTGTTGCAGCCCCGGTTCAAAAGGTTGAGCCAGCCAATGCCAATCTTACCGAAGCCCCGGAAACGCAAGGGGAACAAAAACCCCAGTTTCCCTCCCGCAATCCCAAGCAGCGCAAGGATCAAATGCAAAACAAGGAACGCAGGCCCCGAGTGGCACATACGGATCAGGCCATTCTCTCCTTCAGTTCTGCTGCAGTTGTCCCCGCTGATCCTGAAGTAGCCGCCCTGACAGAGGTGCCGGTTGTACGCTCCGAGAGTGAACCTCAGGAAACCAAACCGGAAGAAAAAAGACCTCCCATCCTCAAGACATTCCACAAAAAAGAATTTTCATCACAGGGCAACAATCAGAACCCTACCCAAAAGAACAATGGCAATTCAAATGGCAACAGCCAGCAACAGCCAGTGATCCAGAAGAGTGCTGAGCCCAAAGAGACGGAAAAGAATTATGATTTTGAAGGGGTGATCAACCAAACCGGAGTTTTGGAAATCATGCAAGAAGGATACGGCTTCCTCCGTTCCTCCGACTACAACTATCTGACCTCACCGGATGATATTTATGTCAGCCAGTCTCAGATCAAATTGTTTGGGTTGAAAACAGGTGATACCGTGCATGGAATCATTCGTCCACCCAAAGAGGGAGAGAAATATTTTCCGCTTGTTAAAGTGGTGGAAATCAATGGCAGAAGTCCTGAGTACATCCGCGACCGGGTGCCTTTTGAACATCTTACGCCGCTTTTCCCGAATGAGAAATTCAACATTACCGGCAAAGGTAGCAGCATTTCTTCCAGAGTTGTCGACATGTTTGCTCCCATTGGCAAGGGCCAGCGCGGCTTGATCGTGGCTCAGCCCAAGCCCGGTAAAACGATGTTGCTGAAGGACATTGCCAACGCCATCGCAGCCAATCATCCGGAAGTCTACATGATCATCCTGTTGATCGATGAGCGCCCTGAAGAGGTGACTGATATGGCAAGAAGCGTCAATGCGGAGGTGATCTCCTCTACATTCGATGAGCCTGCCGAAAGACATGTGCGCATTGCCAACATGGTACTCGAAAAAGCCAAAAGACTGGTGGAATGTGGACACGATGTGGTCATCCTGCTCGATTCCATTACCCGACTGGCCCGGGCCTACAATACCGTTGCCCCCGCATCCGGCAAAGTACTTTCCGGCGGTGTGGACGCGAATGCCCTGCATAAACCCAAGCGTTTCTTTGGAGCCGCACGTAACATCGAAGAGGGTGGATCTCTCACCATTCTGGCAACGGCCCTGACAGAAACGGGATCCAAAATGGATGATGTCATCTTCGAGGAATTCAAGGGAACCGGCAACATGGAACTTCAGTTGGATCGGAAACTTTCGAACCGTCGTATTTTCCCATCGGTCGATATCCTCGTCTCAAGTACCCGGAGGGAAGATCTGTTGCTTGATAAGGCCATGCTTGACAAGATCTGGATCCTGCGCAACTTCCTGAATGGCATGAATTCAGTCGAAGCCATGGAATTTGTCAAGGACCGTCTCTCCAAGACCAATTCCAATGAGGAGTTTATTATCTCGATGAACAGCAATTAGTTGATACACGATTAAGGCAACGCCTGAATCCTCCGTAAGGTTGGGATTCAGGCGTTTTCTTTTGCCCGAAAGTCTTAGGTTTTGCCCAAACCAGTCTGTTGGGCTTCTTATTTTTAACAAGTTTAAATTGCACGTACATCGCAAAATTGTTAATCAGAGATTACACTATCGGATGTATATTGCTTATCTTTGTTGACTATTTTTTCTGAAAGGTGGAATATTTCTTCGAAGCACATAAGCTTTTGGTGAATGCAGCCGGTGGTTGGATCGTCCGCGAACTGTACCACGAAATCGACTGGAACGACCGCGTCATTGGGATCAAGGGGTTCCGGGGGGTTGGCAAAACCACCTTTCTCCTTCATTTCATCCACGATCATTTTGGCGATTCCCGCGACTGTCTCTACGTGAATCTGAATGATTTCTACTTTTCCAAGCGAAGGATTTTCTCGTTTGCTGATGAGTTTTACAAGCGGGGAGGGAAGGTGCTTGTTTTGGATCAGATTCACAAGTATCCGGACTGGGCCCATGAGATCAGGCAGTGTCATGAGGAATTGCCTGGACTTCAGCTGATTTTCAGCAGCTCTCCCGTTTTGCAAATCCTCGAAGCCGATGAAAATCTAAAGGGTATTGCCAGCATCTATCACCTGGAGGGCCTCTCCTTTCGGGAGTTCCTGAACCACAAGACAGGCAGCAATTTTCGCAAATATACGCTGGAAGATATTCTCGGAGGGCATCGGGAAATCGTTCCTGAGATCATAAGGGATGTGCGACCGCTGGCTTACTTTCCGGAGTACCTCAAGTGCGGATATTATCCCTATTTCATCAAAAGCCCCGAATTTTACGGGGAGACACTTCTGCGCCATGTCAATCTTGCCTTGGAAATTGATGTGACCTATCTCAATCAGATTGAATTGAAGTATCTTCCGAAATTGCGAAAGCTGCTTCAGTCGATTGGTGCCCAGGCTCCCTTTTCACCCAATATCAGCAAAATCAGCACGGAAATCGAGATTTCCAGGGCCACGGTTTTGAATTACTTCCATTATCTGAAGCATGCAAAACTGATCGATCTGCTTTTTGCGAATGGAAACAACGGCACACTTCAGAAACCAGAAATGGTCTATCTGCACAACACCAACCTGCTTCACATCATTGCTCCGGATAACATCAACAACCGGAACCTGCGGACGACCTTCTTTTACAATCAGGTAGGTTATCAACACGTCGTCAAATCCTCCGTGGAAAATGATTTCCGGGTGGACGGCCAATGGGAGTTTGTAGTGGGTGGAAAGTATACACAACCGAAAGGGGAAAATGGCTTTGCAGCAGCCGATATGATCGAGGTAGGAGAGGGCAACGTAATCCCTCTTTGGCTATTTGGCTTCCTCTACTGAGACAGAATGGGCAAGCATACGATAAAAGGAACAAAGGCTTTATTTAAAATGATCATAGAACAGAAATAAATCTTAATGCTAGACAAATGACAAAAGAGAAAAAGTTTATCACCTGTGACGGTAACTATGCAGCTTCCTACATCAGCTATATGTTCAGCGAGGTAGCTTGTATTTACCCGATTACACCTTCTTCCACCATGGCAGAAGTTGTCGATGAATGGGCTGCCAACGGCCGCAAAAATATGTTTGGTCAGCCGATGCGCATCACCGAAATGCAGAGTGAAGGTGGAGCAGCAGGAGCTGTTCACGGTTCACTGCAGTCCGGTACACTGACCACCACCTATACGGCTTCCCAGGGTCTTCTGCTGATGATCCCGAATATGTATAAGATTGCCGGTGAGTTGTTGCCAACGGTTTTTCATGTAAGTGCCCGTGCTCTGGCTGGTCATGCACTCTCCATCTTCGGTGATCACAGTGACGTTTACGCCTGTCGTCAGACGGGTTTCGCCATGCTTGCCTCCGGTTCCGTACAGGAAACCATGGACCTCAGTGGTGTTTCCCATTTGGCCACACTGAAGACCCGTGTTCCTTTCCTCAACTTCTTCGATGGATTCCGCACCTCGCATGAGATCCAGAAAATTGAGCCAATGGATCAGGAAAAGATTGCTGCCTTGGTGGATCAGGATGCCTTGCAGGCTTTCCGTGACCGTGCTCTTAATCCGGAACATCCCGTAACCAGAGGTACTGCCCAGAATCCGGACATCTTCTTCCAGGCCAAGGAGGCTTGCAATCCTTTCTATGATGCAGTCCCGGATGTCGTAGAATCCTACATGCAGGAGATCAGCAAGATCACAGGAAGGGAATATCACCCCTTCACCTATTATGGAGCCGCCGATGCAGAAAACGTCATTGTTGCCATGGGATCCGTTACGGAAACCATTCGCGAAGTGATCGATTTCCTCAATGCACAGGGCAAGAAATATGGTTTGATCAGCGTTCACCTCTACCGTCCGTTTGCCAAGAAATATTTCTTCAACGTAGTTCCGGCCAGTGTGAAAAAGATCACCGTTCTCGACCGCACCAAAGAACCGGGAGCCAATGGCGATCCCCTTTATCTGGACGTCCGGGATGCCTTCTATGGTCTTCCCAATTGTCCGGTCATCGTAGGTGGACGTTACGGATTGGGATCCAAGGATGTGACTCCTTCACAGATCATTGCCGTCTACAAGAACATGGAGATGAAGGAACCCAAGAACCAGTTTACCGTTGGTATCGTGGATGATGTAACCTTTACGTCACTTCCTCTCCCGGCAGAAATCAAGGTTTCTCCGGATGATATCTACGAAGCCAAGTTCTATGGTCTGGGTTCAGATGGTACGGTTGGTGCCAACAAGAACTCCATCAAGATCATTGGATCGGCAACCGACAAATACTGTCAGGCTTATTTTGCCTATGACTCCAAGAAATCTGGCGGATTTACAGCCTCTCACCTCCGTTTTGGTGACAGCCCGATCCGTTCAACCTATTTGATTACTACTCCCGACTTCGTGGCTTGCCATGTACAAGCTTACATACACCTCTATGATGTCCTCAAAGGACTGAAGAAGGGCGGTTCGTTCCTTCTGAATACCATCTGGGATGCCGAAGAGGTGAAAAACCGCCTTCCCAACTCCATGAAGAAATTCCTTGCTGAGAACGAGATCAAATTCTACATCATCAACGGAACCAAACTTGCCGTGGTCTGGGCAACCGTACCAACACCATCATGCAATCGGCATTCTTCCGCATTACCAACGTCATTCCATACGAACTGGCGGTTGAGCAGATGAAGAAAGCCATCGTGAAATCGTATGGCATGAAGGGCGAACACATTGTCAACATGAACTTTGCAGCCGTAGACGCTGGTGGAAACAATGTTGAGCAGATTGCCGTTCCACAGGAGTGGGCCAACCTGATTGCTGAAGAAGAAGTGGCCGAAGATCGTCCGGAATTCATCCGCAGAGCCGTCGATGTGATCAACGCACAGAAGGGTGATAGTCTGCCCGTATCCATCTTCAAGGGTATTGAAGACGGTACTTTCCCGGCCGGTACAACGGCATTTGAAAAG
>JAJTBP010000389.1 GCA_021286825.1 Marinilabiliales bacterium
ATCCTTGCTGAAAAGATAGTGGCCGGGGAGGAACTCTTCGATGATCTTGCAGGTACCCTCCAGAGCCTTCAGCTCAGAAGCGACGTAGAGCTGACCATCCGTATCCCATCCCATGTAAAGCGGGATGATGCCGATGTGGTCACGTGCAATCAGGTAGCAATCTTTTTCGCTGTCGTAGAGGACAAAGGCAAAGATGCCGTTCAGATCTTCCAGAAAATCGACCCCTTTTTCACGATAAAGGGCCAGAATGACCTCACAGTCGGACTGGGTTAGAAATTCATAGCGATCTTCCAGCGGCTTTCTCAGTTCCCGGTGGTTGTAAATCTCCCCGTTGACACCCAACACCAATTTTCCATCTTTGCTGTAAAGTGGTTGCTTTCCTGAGGTGGGGTCAACGATGGCAAGGCGTTCATGGGCGATGATCGCCTTTTCACCTACATAGATTCCGGACCAGTCCGGACCACGATGTCTGATTTTCTTCGACATTTCCAGTGCCTTTGAGCGAATTTGCTCAGATGGGCCACTAATTTCAAATATTCCTACGATTCCACACATATCTTTATCCTATTGACAATCAATTTATTTTTTGCTGCGTTGAATGGGGTCATCCCTTACTTTTACCCGTTTCGAAGATACAGGTTTCTATGAAATATGCAAATTGAAAGACAAAACGTCAAAAAAATTAAGAATTTCCTTACATTTTTTCAAATTATTCTCCTTTTGGGAAGATATGAATGGCTACAAAGCCGAAAATTCCTGACAAAGCGACAATCAAGAGATCGATGATTTTTCCCTTGACCGACCGGTGACTTCTTCTGATCAGGAGCCATTCTACAGAAAGCAATACGAAAATGAGCACCAGAAAGTTTGGTTCTGAGGGGAGGCGAAGGGTTGGTGTGACATAGCGACTGCTCTCCGTCTGCAGGGAGAGGGCGAAGGGGAAGAGCCATTTGTAGAGGGTCCCCTCCGGACGTTGGTATTTGTCCTGCCAGCTTTCGGCATAGCGACTCACGGGCTGAAAGGCATTGTCCAGCACGGTCAACCTCATGTCGTGCTCCCCTTCGATCTGGACGGTGTAGTGAAATAGGTCGCTGAACAACCTCATCTCCTCCTTTTCCGGGATAAAGCCGCTCACGGGAAGTTTCACAAACTCATAGGTGTCCTGGAGGAGCAAACAGATTTCGTTGGAGCGGGTGATCAGGCAGGCATAGTATTTTTTGTCCGGAAAATCCACGCATTCGATCCATTTGAAGACCGTATTTGGCGGAAGGGCCACTTTTCTTACATAGGGCTGACCTTTTTCCATCTTCAGGTGAAAAAGCTGGTCTTTCGCATCTGTGATCAGATAGCCTTCATCACAGGACTTCTTGAGCAGGGGCAAACCTGCAATGATCCTTGCAGGGAAGGCAAATCCTTTGGAAAGGAGGGCATCCCCGAACCGACGGCTTTTCTCTTCATCGACCTGGTTGTCGTTGCAGCGGATGAATTCCATCCGGTTGCCCAGGGTAAAGAAATCGTCCGGCATCTCCAGGTTGGCCCTGCCTGAGGCCGATTCGAACAGGGGGAAGCAGGTAGGCTGGGGACCACACATTGCGGCGAGCTGATATTTGTAAACCGAGGAACTCCGCTTCAGGATTCTTACATTGACCTCCTTGCCCAGAAGGCTGTCGGGCAGTGTGCCGGCGGTAGCCAGCTGCATGAAATAGACCGTCGGCAAGGCCTGTTCAAATCCTTCCCGGGTGTAATTTTTTCCATCGATGTCTTTCCGAACGGGCGGAGTCCCCTGGCGCATCACCAGAAAAGTCTTTTCCAGGCAGCTGTAACGAATGAAGGGCGTCGGGATGGGTTTGCCAAAGACCATCCAATAACCTTGTGGCAGCAACCAGGCACCGACCAGGATGGTGAGCAGGATGGGGATGTATCGAATTTGTTTCAAGTGGCTCATGACTTTCCTTTTCTGAATCGGTTAAGGGAATGGAGTACGGAAAATCCGGCCATAAGTGTCAGGAGGATCAGCACCGGGAGAAAGGATCCATAACCTTTGCCCGGCACCTGCAGCAGATAACCTGACAGCAAACCGCAGGCAATAAGGGTGCTGCCCAGCCTGCTAAACCAACTGGGCTCGATCACGATCAGGCTTGTCAAAAAGTAAGTGGTCAAACCAGCCAGAAACCAGGGAACGATTGCGACAACCGCTGTACCGACCACCATCGGTGGCAGATCGATCCCGCTAAGGAGGGCAAAAAGCAGGATGATCACGGCAAAAAGCAGAGAGAGCAAGAGGCTCCCTAGGGCGAGCATCCCCAGGAACAAACGATTCTCCTTTTCCGGGAGATGCAGGGTGAGTTTCAGCCGTTCGGCCTGTATCTCCGGAAGAAATTGCGCCAGTGCGACCGATAGTCCGGACAAGAGGGGCAAAATTGCAAGCAGCCGGTAATAGGAATAATTCAGGAAGATCAGGTTGTACCAGACATTGGCTGCCCCATTGAAACGGAGGGTATGTCTGAGGTT
>JAJTBP010000390.1 GCA_021286825.1 Marinilabiliales bacterium
ATTTTTGCGTGCAATGGAACTGTTCAGGGAATGGACCGTACTCCATGAAAGATAGTGGGGTGAACATTCCTTCAGCGGACGACCGGAACTTTTCGGAAAGATAAATTCCCGGTTCCCGGACCTGGCAGGATCCTGAATCAATGAAATGCAAAAGTACAGGAAGATGAAAAGAACAATGTTTTTGGTGGTTTTGAGTGTTGGGTTGTTTCTCAGCAATTGCCATGCGGGTTCTCCGGCAAAACCGGCGACAGCCTCAGGTAAGGTAATCGAAATGACGAACGACACTTTCAAGAAGCTGGTCTTCAATTATGAGGCAAACAAAGCCTTTAAGTTTGAAGGCAAGGTGCCCGTCATCATCGATTTTTATGCCACGTGGTGTGGTCCTTGCCGGATGGTCTCCCCGTTGCTGGAGGAGATGGCCGTCAAATACGATGGAAAACTCATCGTCTACAAGGTGGATACAGATAAGGAGAATCTGCTGGCCAGCAAGCTGGGTATTCAAAGCCTGCCGACCCTCCTGTTCATCCCCGTCAAGGGAGATCCCCGTTCCACAGTGGGCGCCCTGCCGAAGGAGATGATCGAGAAGGCCATCCATGAGGTGCTGTTGATCAAATAGATCCTTCGCGGAACGGTTTCGACAGAATCGGACATAAAAAAGCCCCCGGTATCGCAGGATGCCGGGGGCTTTTTTCAGGGGAACGGATCAGTCCAATTCCTTGGCGATGGAAATGGCGGCAATGGTTCCGTCTGCCACAGCAGTGGTGATCTGTCTGTATTTCTTGCTGATGACATCCCCCACGGCATAAACATTCGGGAGGGAGGTGCGCATCTCATCGTCGGTCTTGATGTATCCCCATTGATCCAGAACCGGCTTCTCACGAAGGAGCTCCAGGTTGGGTTTCATGCCAATGAAGATGAAAATGCCATCAGCCGAAAAGGTCTTGACCTGCTTCGTCTTCAAATCTTCCACTTCGGCGACCATTTTGTCTCCCTCTTTTCGGAAAGAACGTGGCTCGTGTGAGAAGATGGGGTGAATCTTGGGATTGGCCATCAGCTTTGCCTGGGCCGTCTTGTTGGCCGTGAAGGCATCAAACTGATGGATGATGGTCACCTTGCTGGCAAATCTCGAGATGAATTCACTCTCTTCAACAGCCGAATTGCCTCCGCCAATCACGATTACCTCCTTGTCGTTGTAATACTTGGCATCGCAGGTGGCACAATAGGATATTCCTTTTCCCTTCAACTCTTTTTCACCTGCTGCACCCGTCAGATTGGGTGTCGTACCGGTGGCAAGAATGATCTTCTTCGCCCGAATGGTCTCAAAGGCATCAATCTCCACCTCCAGTTTGTTGAGGTCGACTTTGGTCACATCCACGGCGACCTTGAAGGTGGTCCCGCACATCTTCGTCTGCTCCGACATGTTGTGAGAGAGCATGTAACCGGCTTGTGGATCAATAAAACCGGGGTAATTGGATACTTCGTGCGTCAGGGAGACATGACCTCCGGGCAGGGCTACATCGACAATCACGGTGTTGATCTTGGCCTGGCACAGATAGAGTCCGGCCGTGAGTCCGCCGGGACCACCACCCAGAATGATGACATCATACTCCGAGACAAAGGGATGAATCTGGCTTTTGATCTCCTGTACCCGATCCGCCGGTAAAAGATGATCCAACTCCCGGATGATGTCGCTTCGGCGGATCCCGCCGGCCAACCGCTCCCCGGTCTCCTGGCCTTTGTCAAAAAACAACAGGGTCGGACTCGACTTGACCCCCAGACGGTCGGCCAACTCCCGGTTCTGCTGCCTGAAGATCTTGACAAACTTGATCTCCGATCCATACAAGCCGGCCAAGGAATCAAACTTGGGGGCCAGCGCTTCGCAGGGCGGACATTCGGTGGAATAGAAATCCACCACCACTTTTCCCCCTGACAATACTTCGTTTTCAAATTCAGCGGATGAAATCTCTTTCATAATGCTTTGATATTTAATGAGTAGAACATCTGATGATTCATCTCAGCAACAACAGCCGGCCGGCTCACTGCTCTGACGCTCCCCTTCCGCATCAAAATAGGCCTTGAACCCAATTTCCAGCAGTTCCTTCACCGGTCGGCAGTCTGGGGTCAGGACCGAACCGGTCCTGTTTTTGGCCACCGATCCGCACCCCCCGCCACAGGCAAGCTGCAACGTACATTCGGCACAGGCCGGTATGGTGGTGACATCCCGCTGGCTCCACTCCCCAATGGCCTCCTCCTTCAGGTGGATCTCCGGATAAAAGGTGCCCAACGACTCTTCACGCTTTCCAACGGTGGCAGTGCAGGAGTAAATGTGTCCGGTGTAGTCAAAGGCCCACTCGGTCTTGCAGGCCGGACAGGCATCAAACAACGGGTCGGGCAGTTCGCCGTGCTCAGCCAGGTATTTGGAGATGGAGTAGGAGGGCTTGTAAAACGCCTCGATGTGGGGATGCTGTTGGATCAGCTCATAGATCTTCCGATAGAGGGTGACACGCG
>JAJTBP010000391.1 GCA_021286825.1 Marinilabiliales bacterium
CATACGGTCGGGATGTGGCTGGAGCGTGACAAGATCGTCGCTGCCCTCCTGCAGATACCGGAAAACCGGGTGACGGCCATTTACAACAAAAGCGCAAAGACCCTCCCATTCAAGGCCAACATCGAGGCATCGGATGGTTATCTTTTCGGTGAAAACATGGCCGAAGAGGTGATGGAATATGGCTGCCGATTCAAAGTGGATTGGGTGGGCGGACAAAAAACCGGCTTCTTCATCGACCAAAGGGAGAACCGTAAACTGCTTGCCCAATATGCCTCCGGCAGATCGGTGCTGAACATGTTCTGCTACACCGGTGGTTTTTCCTTTGCTGCCATGCAGGGAGGAGCTATCCAGGTCCATTCGGTGGATGCCAGCGCCAAGGCCATAGAATGGACCAACGAAAATGTGGCACTGAATTTTCCCGGCGACACGCGGCATGAGGCTTTTGTAGCCGATGCCTTTGATTTCATGAACGACATCCGCAACAAATATGACCTGATCATCCTCGATCCTCCGGCATTCGCCAAACACAGGAATGCGCTGAGTCAGGCATTGCAGGGTTACAAACGATTAAATGCCAAGGCCTTTCAGCAGACCCGGCCAGGCGGCCGCAGCCATAGCCGGACGGGAGGTGCGCATCCTGCACCAGCTTTCCCAACCAGCCGACCACCCTGTCAACATCTACCATCCCGAGGGCGAATACCTGAAAGGACTGGTTTTGTACGTAGCATAACTTATTTTACCTTATTTCAAGACCTTGAATTTTTCCGAATTTGATTTTACGCACGAAGTGATGGATGGATTGTCCTCCATGGGCTTCGAAACCTGTACTCCGGTACAGGAAGCTGCCATACCGGTCATCCTGAAGGGCAGCGACCTCATCGCCTGTGCCCAGACCGGAACCGGCAAAACCGCCGCCTACCTGTTGCCTGTACTCAACCACATCTCTGCCAACGGACACGATGGCATGCATACCCTGATCATCGCCCCTACACGGGAGCTGGTGCTGCAGATCGATCAGCAGATCGAGGGCTTTTCCTATTTCACCGGGGCTTCCTCCCTGGCCGTTTACGGGGGAGGCATCGGGGCCACCTTCGATCAGCAAAAGCAGGCGCTGGTGAGGGGTGCCGACATCATCGTGGCCACACCGGGCCGACTGTTGTCACACATCAACCTCGGATATGCCGATTTTGGCACCATCCGCACCCTGATCCTGGACGAGGCGGATCGCATGCTCGACATGGGATTCTTCGATGACATCATGCGGATCGTGAGTCAACTGCCGGTGGAAAGACAGACCCTGCTCTTCTCGGCCACCATGCCGCCTAAGATCCGCCAAATGGCCAAGATGATCCTGCGCGAACCGGAACAGATCAACATCGCCATCTCCAAACCGGCAGAGAACATCGTTCAGGCGGCCTACCTGGCCTACGAAGGACAAAAAGTACCCCTCTTGAAGGAACTACTCAAGGGGAAGACAGAATACAGAAGCGTCATCATCTTTACCTCCCGGAAGGCCAATGTGAACGGCCTGGTTCGGGAGTTGCGACGACTGGGTTTCAAGGTCGATGGCATGCTTTCCGACCTGGAACAAAATGAAAGGGAAGAGGTGATGCTCCGTTTCAGAAACCGACAGACGCAGATTCTGGTAGCCACCGACATCGTCTCCCGCGGCATCGACATCGATGCCATCGACCTGGTCATCAACTACGATGTGCCCCGCGATCCGGAAGATTATGTCCACCGCATCGGCCGTACGGCCCGTGCCCAGATGTCGGGTATCGCCCTGACCTTGATCTCGGATCAGGACCAATACGATTTCAAGAAGATCGAAGATCTGATTGAAAAGGAGATACACAAGATCCCACTCCCCGAAGGACTGGGTGAAGGTCCCGCCTATAACCCGGGAACGCGCAGAAGAGGAGGTTTCCGCACTCCGGCAGAGCGGAGAGAAGGTGGTTCAGGCCAGGGCGCCGGCCGCCGGGATTTCCGTCACCGCGACCGTGGCTCCCGCAAAGGCCCCAGAAAAGAGGGCGGACAGGGAGCGTAAGGAGGGAAAGCGGAGAAGGCATGGAGCATGGAGGGAGAAGCATGGAGCATGGGGCATGGAGCATGGACGGGAGGAGAGAGGTTGCCGTTGTGGTGATATTTGCGCGAAACCGGAAACGGGAAACCGGAAACGGGAGACCGGAGAACGGAAACCGGAGAACGGAACCCGGAGACGGGAAGAAGGACGGCTTGATTTTCTCTACCGCGGAGCGGTTAAAGGTTTGTAGAAACGGATGATATGAGCGGAATACCGGCCGCGTGTTCAGGTTGCCGGGGCTAAAAATAATCACTTCGGCCGGAGAAGGCATGGAGCATGGGGCATGGAGCATGGGGCACGGAGCATGGACGGCGGGCGAGAGGTTGCCGTTGTGGTGATATTTGCGGGAAACCGGAAACTGGAGACCGGAGACGGGAAGAAGGACGGCTTGATTTTCTCTACCGCGGAGCGGTTAAAGGT
>JAJTBP010000043.1 GCA_021286825.1 Marinilabiliales bacterium
CACCTTCACTGGCAACGAAAAGGTCCTGGCCCTCTGCAGGGATCGCTTCAAAACGGTGCTTCTGCCTTCACAGATGGCCGATGACGGAAGTTTCCCGCTGGAGATCAAACGCACTAAACCCTACGGCTATTCCCTCTTCAACATCGATGCCTTCTGCAATGCGGCACAGATACTCTCGACCCCTCAGGACAACCTGTGGCAATTTTCGACGCCGGATCACAAATCCCTGCAACTGGGCATGCACTACATCGTTCCTTACATCGTTCACAAGGAATCCTGGCCTTTTGCCAAAGACATCTACATCTGGGAAGAGTGGCCCGTAAGACAGTCCTCGCTGCTCTTCGCCGGACTGGCCTACCGCGACGAGTCGTACATCCGGCTCTTCCTCTCCTTCCCATCTGTTTCCACCCATCCGGAGGTCATTCGCAACGTACCGATCCGCCATCCCCTGATCTGGTTGACGGACAAAAACTGAAACAATGAAAAAAATTAGCAGCATACTTTTGATCGGACTATGCCTCCTCTGCCAGACAACCTTCCTGTTTGGACAGCATCCACACCTGCTGGTCAAGGCTGAGGACAAAGCAGCGATCATCGAAAAGGCAAAAACTCACCCCTGGGCTGCCACCATCCTGGCCGACATGAAGAAGGCAGTCGATCCCTACGCAGAAAGGCACAAGACCGATCGCGAATGGATCCTCAGCAGGTACCTGATGAATTGGACCCAAGGCAAACATTATACCACCGTCTATGCCGATGAATCCGGTTCCAGACTGATCAAATGGGCAGGAAATGCCCCATTCCCAACGGTGCGGGTCAACACCTATCTCAGGGCACCTGTCACCGAGAAAGGGAGTGGTTATGTGAAGCCGACCATCGAAGAACTGGTTCCCTATGATACGGCGCGTGTCATGCTCCTTTTCAACCCCGAAACCGGCAAAAAGGAGTGGACCGATCCGCAGGCATTCATCACCTCCATCAATGGCGACATCAACCACCTGGCCATGCAGGCAGCCATCCTCTACTGGCTGCAAGGCGATGAGAAATATGCCCGTTTTGCGGCCGACCTGCTCGACCAATGGGTCAAAGGAGCCTATTACCAGGAACCCATCGTGGGACCCTGCCGTACCGGATTCCTGGACCTGCAGACCCTGGGTGACCAGAGTTACCGGCCACTCATCCTGGCCTACGACTTCGTGAAGCCTTACATGGAACAGAAGGGCTATGACCTGACCCGTTACGAGAAGGTCTTCGAAAAATTTGCCTCAACCCTTGCCTTCCGGGGATTCTGGAACAACAACTGGTATGCTGCGGAGAGCTCAACCCTCGTTTTTGCCGCCCTAAGCCTCGAAAACAAGGCCAAAAAGGATTACTACCTCCAGTTCTTCCTCTCCAAGGATACCATCAACGGCGCCTGTGGCCAGCTGGCACTCCCCTCCACTGTCGAAAAATGGCTTACACCCGACGGACATTGGAAGGAACCGGGAGGTTACCACAATTATCCCGTTGGCAACCTGCTACTCTCCTCCCTGGCACTCGAGAAGAATGGTTACGACATCTTCCGCCAGTTTCCAGCCCTCTTCAAGGCCTCCTATGCCATGATCAAGTACTCCTTCCCCAACATGACCGTGGGAGGATTCGGAGATACCGGCAGGGCTTCCCAAAGTCCGGAGTCCCTCGAGATCGGACTATGGGGTGCCGTGAAGTACGATCACCCGGCCCTGCCGGATATGCTGACGGCGATGAATAAGCTCATCTCGGACGACAAATACAAACGCGAAGATTCCGGATTCCTGGGATTGTTGTGCTTCCTGCCCGACCTGCCGGCATCGGTCAATGCCTTTAACTGGCCCCGTACGGGAACACTGGAATTTGCCAAATACTTTTTGCAACGCAATGGCAACGACCCCATGACCGGACTGATGATCGGCGTGCAGGGCGCAACCTACAACCACAACCACTGCAACGGGATGGCCATCGAACTCTACGGACTGGGTGAGGTTCTCGGCATCGATGCAGGCACTGGGCCCAACTACGAACATCCGCTGCACCGGAACTATTACAGCCAATGGGCCGCGCACAACACCGTCGTCGCAGCAGGAGCCTCCTCTTCGGTTCCTTTCAGCGGCTCGGCCGGAGCCAAAAACAGCGGCCAGATCGAATTGGCCGCCATGGAACCGCTACCCGACAAGGAGGCAGTCTCAGCAGCCTACTCCTTCTCCGATACCCGATACCTGGACAAGTCCACCGCTACCAACCAAAGCCGGACCCTGGCCATTATTCGCAATTCGGCAACCAGTGGCTACTATGTGGACATTCACCGATCCGACAATACCCTCTGCAACGACTACGTGTACCACAACATCGGCGAAGGGGTTCAATTCCTTGACGGGGATCGCAGAGCCTTGCAAACTGTCCCTTCCGAATATCCCAGAACGGAGAAGGATTATCCCGGCTTTCGCTTCTTCTCCAAGGTAGAAAAGCTGACGAATGATGGGGGGAACGTCACTGTTCTCTTCCCGATTCACGACGACAAGCAAGGTGATCTCTATCTTCAGGCACTCCTTCCGGGAGCCCCTCAAAGAAGCTATTTCAAGGCCTATTCCTTGAAAACAAAGACCTCCGGTCACCATTACCACGATGCGGAAATCCCACTCTTCACCATCCACGCAACGGGTGAAGCAGCCACAAAACCCTTCGTATCCGTTTTTGAACCCTACAAGGGGGCAGAAGCATTCACCGTACGATCGGTCAACACCGAAAAAGTTGCCCATCCTGCCACAGGAACCATTCTGCAAATCCGGGAAAAAGGAGAAAGGGAAAGATTCATCTTCCAAAGTACCGACCCGGAACACCCGCTCAAAGGCCAAAAAGGTTCCCTGACAGGTTATTTCGGCATAGCCGGAATGGAGGCCGGACAGCTTACCTCTTTGTACCTGGGCAAAGGAAGGAACATACAATGCCAGGGCTATTCCCTGACCGTTCCGGAGGGAGAGAGCGCAGCGGAATTGCAGATCACGGCCAAAGATCTGATCATCCACTGCAACAGCAAGATTGTTCTCTCCATTCCCACCCGTAAGTGCGGCAAAATTTTCCTGAATACCGGATCCGAGACCCGGGAACTATCTTTTACCCGCAAGGAGAACAAGATCCAGATCGATCTTCCGGCCCTGAAAAGCGGTAAGATCATCATCCCATAACAAGCGTTCATCAATAGGTCATAGATTGGAAAACAGCAATTTATCTTCTCCGGGGCCATCTGGTCCCGGAAAGATAAATTCATCCGCAGAGGCTTTTCCCCTTGAAAAGTCCCGTCATCCGATGCTCAGGCTGGAAAGCAACTCACCTCCATCACCCAAACCATCAAAACATGAAACTGCTCATCTTGCCATTCCTGCTCTCTATGTTGCTGCAGGGAGGAACGCCAAAAGATTCAGTCAACCCCAAAGCCGATGGCTACAAAGGAATCTGGTTCGCACTCGGTCAACCATCCGAATTCGGCGACAAATATTCGGGCGGACTGGGAACCTACACCGCCAACCACATCCCGATCGCCATCTATGCAGCTGAGGTTGAAAAAACCTTCTTCGTCTATGGCGGCACCACCAAAGGAGATCAGCGTCATTTGCTGATCATGATCTCCTATTTCGATCACAACAAACAGTGTGTCCCCAAACCGGTCATCGTATGTGACAAGGAGGGTGTGGACGATCCCCACGACAATGCGGCCCTCTCCATCGACAACAAAGGCTACATCTGGGTCTTCGTGAGTGGCCGGAACACCTCCCGTCCCGGACAGATCTTTAAGAGCGACAAACCCTGGTCGATTGAACGGTTCGAGCGTGTCCGCGTCAGCGAGATGACCTATCCACAACCCCGCTTCATCGACGGCAAGGGTTTTTTCTTCCTCTTCACCAAATACACCCACGGCCGTGAGCTCTATTGGTCGACCAGCCCCGATGGCCTAAACTGGGTACCGGAGAAAAAATTGGCCGGGATGGGTGGCCATTACCAGACCAGCAACTTCTGTGGCAACACCGTCTACACCACCTTCAACTACCATCCGGGTGGCAATGTCGACAAACGAACCAACATTTACCTGGTCAAAAGCGAGGATCTGGGCAAAACCTGGAAAACGGTCGATGGTCGAATATTGGAAACTCCACTCACCGACCTGCACACGCCGGCACTGGTGCATGATTTTGAAGCAGAAAAGAAGCTGGCCTACATCAACGACCTCAACTTTGACGCCGAAGGAAACCCCATCATCCTGGCAGTCATCAGCAACGATTTCCGCCCGGGTCCCAAGGGCGATCCACGGGAGTGGACCCTCTTCCATTGGAAAAATGGGCGATGGAATGAGCACAAGGTGTGCAACTCCACCCACAATTATGACATGGGATCGCTCTATGTTCAGGGCAAGCTCTGGCGTATCATCGGCCCCACCCAACCGGGACCGCAGCATTGGGGAACCGGTGGCGAGATGGCGCTCTGGGAAAGCTCCGATGAGGGAGTGACCTGGAAAATGGTCAGGCAACTGACCAAAGAGAGTCACTTCAACCACTCCTACGCCCGCCGTCCGCTGAATCCGAACGACCAGTTCTACGCATTCTGGGCCGATGGGGATGCCGACAAACTCTCAGAATCACACCTCTACTTTACCGACATCCATGCCGATTCGGTGTGTGTACTGCCCTACAACATGTCGCATGAAACCGCTGTGCCCCAGCGCATCAAATAATCCATCCTGAAATCCAACGAACAAAACATACCCATGAAAAAAATTTTGATCAGCCTGTTTGTGCTGCTCTTTTGCCTGACCACAGTCTCCCAGGGGCAAAACCTGCTGAGTGGCAAATATTCCAAGGAGGAGTTATCCAAAATCCTCATTCCGCATGACAAATGGGTTCCTTTTCCCAGGATAGACGACCGGGAAGGGTGGGCCAAAGCCGATCAGCAAATGATGAAGGCTTACCTGAAGACCGCCGAGGGCTACCTAAAGTACGAATGGCCCACCATCCCCGCCACCAAATCACTGCTCTTCGAAAGGACGGGTGACCGGGATGAATACCAGGGCATCAGTTTCAAAAAACGAGAGGTACTGGGCACTCTCCTGCTGGCGGAGATCTATGAAAACAAGGGTCGGTTCCTGGACCAGATCATCGACGGCGTGTGGTCCATCTGCGAAGAGTCCTTCTGGGGTGTTCCCGCCCACCTGCCCAAGACCAAAGAGCTCTCCGGACTGATCGATGTTCGGAAACCCTTTGTGGAGCTCTTCTCCGCCGAGACCTCCACCTTCCTGGCTTGGGTCGACTATTACCTGGGCGACAAACTCGATGCCGTTTCGCCCCAGATTCGCCAACGCATCTATGACGAGACCAACAAACGGATCTTCACCCCTCTGATGACCCAACCCCATGGATTCATGGCTGCCGGCAAGGATGGACGCCGTCCAAACAACTGGAATCCCTGGATCTGTTCCAACTGGCTGAACGCCGTCTTGCTACTCGAAAAAGACGACAACAAGAGGACCGAAGCCGTAGCAAAAATCCTCCATGTACTGGATCAGTTCCTCAACCCTTATCCACAGGATGGTGGTTGCGATGAAGGCCCGGGCTACTGGAATGCAGCTGGTGCCTCCCTCTTCGACAACCTGGCCCGGCTCAACCTTGCAACCCACGATGCCTTCTCCTATGTTTTCCAGGATGAGAAGATCCGCAACATGGGCCGGTTTATCTACCGGACACAGATCAGTCCCCTCTACTTCGTCAATTTTGCCGATGCCAGTCCCAAGCCGGGCATGTCGGCCAACATGATCTACCGCTACGGCAAAGCCATCGGCGATGAGCAGATGATGCGCTTCGGTGCCTGGTACCGTACCCCTGCCGAAGGTACCATCGGTCGTTCCATGTATTTCCGGAATTTCTTTGCCCTCTTCATCCAGAAAGAATTTCAATCGGCTCCACAAGGACTTCCCCTGCCTGCCGAGACCTGGTTGCCCGACATTCAGGTGATGGTGGCACGCGACAAGGCTGGAAGCACCGATGGCTTCTTCCTGGCAGCCAAGGGAGGCAACAACGATGAGAGTCACAACCACAACGACATAGGGAATTTTGTGGTCTATTACAATGGCTTGCCGGTACTCATCGATGTGGGTAGCGGGACCTACACACGCAAGACCTTCAGCGACAAGCGGTACGACATCTGGTCGAACTGTTCCGACTACCACAACCTGCCCACCATCAATGGCAAAAACCAATTGCCGGGTGCCCAATACAAGGCTGAAAAGGTGAGTTTCCGGTCTGCCAAGGGTTTCGCCGGATTGTCACTCGACATCGCCCCCTCCTATCCTGCCGAAGCCGGCATCGCTGCCTGGACCCGCGACATCCGCCTCAACCGGGGAAAGAATGTGCAATGGGACGAATCCATCCAGCTGAAAGAGGCAAAATCCATCACCCTCCACCTCATGACCGCTTGTTCGGCAGAGGTAGTCAAACCAGGCGAATTGGTCCTGCACAGCGACAATGGGTCTGGTGCACAGCTCTCCTTTGTCCTGCACTACAATCCCCGCCAGATGGAAGCCACCCTCGAAAAGATGAAACTCGACCAGATGGAAGACAAGGGTGTTCGCAGAAATTGGGGTGACAACATTTGCCGCATCAGCTTCAAAGTCTTGAACCCCAAAACAAAAGACCATTTCTCCATGATGCTGCAGCTGCAAAAATAGCTTGAAAAGAAACGATCCGCAGCTCTTTCCGTCAGACTGCAACAGTACGGAAAGCTAACAACGGCCATTTTTGCAAACCAGAAATTGCAGTGTATCTCCGCAGTACCTTGACAAATGTCGAGCACTCCGGGAGCATACACTGCAATTTTTACTTTACCGATTTATAACCGTGACGTAACAGGAAGCAGGTTAATTTGTTGCAACAAACGCGTTAACCCATGGATCCCAAGCGAACGGTTGAATTGGTGGTTCTTTCGGATCTGCACCTCGGAACCCCCGGTTGCCATGCAGACGAATTGCTGAAGTATCTCAAAAGCATCCGTCCCAGGATGCTGATACTGAATGGAGACATCATCGACATCTGGCAATTCAAAAAAAGATATTTTCCAAAGTCCCACCTGAAAATTGTCAAGCACCTGCTCGGATTGGCTTCCGACAAGTGCACCGTTTACTACATCACCGGCAACCACGACGAGATGTTCAGACGATTCAGCGGCATGAAGATCGGCCGACTAAAAATCGTCAATGACTTGAAAATGGAGTTGGACGGTGCCACCACCTGGATCTTCCATGGTGACGTTTTCGACGTGGTGATGCAACATTCCAAATGGCTCTCCAAACTGGGAGCCGTGGGCTATGATGCCCTCATCCTGCTCAACCGGTTCGTCAACTGGACCCTGCGGATGCTCGACATCAACATCAAGCCGGTCTCCTTCTCAAAAAAAATCAAGGAATCCGTCAAAGGGGCGGTCCGGTACATCAACGACTTCGAAGAAACCGTAGCCACCGCAGCCCTGCACAAAAATGCAGAGACGGTGATCTGCGGCCACATCCACAAGCCGGAAATCCGGCAAATTCGTTCGGGCGACCGCACCGTCAACTATCTGAATTCGGGCGACTGGATCGAAAATCTCTCCGCCCTGGAATACCATGCCGGAAGTTGGCGCCTCTTTCAATACAGGGAGGACTTTGTCGAACATCCATCCGAGATTGATTCGGAATTCGAGAAAAGCGTCGATGCAGAGGCAAAAGAGTTGTTCAAAAATATGCTGATGGAGTTTCAACATTGAATTGAAAACATCGGTCTTGTCAAATACAGAAAATAGGTCAGGTGAAAGTATTGTACGCCATTCAAGGTACCGGCAACGGCCACATCAGCCGTGCCCGTGAAATCATTCCCCTCATCCGGGAGTTTTGCCATTGCGATGTTTTGATCAGCGGAACCCAATGCGATGTGCAGTTGGGTCTTCCGGTCAAATACCGCCTGCGGGGCATGAGTTTCATCTTCGGGACACAGGGAGGAGTCGATGTAATGAAGACCCTGACCCGAACCAACCTCTTCCATTTTTTCAGGGAAGTGAACCAACTGGCCGTCGGAGAGTATGATCTGGTCATCAACGACTTTGAACCGGTATCCGCCTGGGCCTGCCGCCAGAAGGGAATCCCCTGCATCAGCCTGAGCCACCAAAGCGCACTACTCAATGACAAAGTACCCGTGCCGGACACCAAAGATGCCATCGGCGCACTGATCCTGAAAAAATATGCTCCTGCCGACACCTATTTTGGCTTCCATTTTCAGGAATATGACGAGAACATCTTCCGTCCGGTCATCCGGCAGCAGATCCGGGAGACCGCGGTGGACAACCAAGGCCATTATACCGTCTATCTCCCCGCCTACGATGATCCGTTGTTGATAAATGTGCTGAAACAATTCGGTGACATCCGCTGGCATGTCTTCTCCAAACATGCACAAAAGCCATTTCAGACCGACAACATCCGGGTCAGCAAAATCACCAACGATGCCTTTGTGGAAGACATGGCCAAAAGTGCCGGTGTCTTGTGCGGAGCTGGCTTCGAGACCCCGGCCGAGGCCCTTTTCATGGACAAGAAACTGATGGTCATTCCCATGAAAAGACAACTCGAGCAGATGTACAATGCTGCAGCCCTGCAGGAAATGGGCGTTCCGGTGTTGACAGGCCTCGGCAAAGGCAGTCTGGATCAGATATCGGCATGGCTTTCATCCGACAACCGGATCTCCGTTCATTTTCCGGATCAAACCAAACGGATCGTCCGAAAACTTTTTGAAGTCAATGTGCAAAGGCTCCTCTGGCAGAACGAGTGGAGACCCGACTTACGCTGGCAACCTTCCTGATGATTGCCATACCCGCATCTTGCCTTCCCACACTCACCAGCTTGGATCGACGCGCTGATCCCTGGAAACCCTTGGCCCTTTCCCATCCACCACAGATCAGGTCGTGCCCGGTCCGTGTCAGCGGGTTGACCCTCGTCACAGGGCCATCTCAAATCTCAACAAATGATTCGTTCAGAATTCATCAAATCTCTGGCAGCCCTGACAGTTGCCCACAAACTCTATCCCCTTTTTTCTCCCTTAAGATCTCCCGGGGAACTGACAAAAAACCAATTCGGCAAGGATTTCATCTGGGGTGTCGGCACCTCGGCCTATCAATCGGAAGGAGCTGCCCATGAGGAGGGAAAAGGCCCTTCGATCTGGGATACCTTCAGTGAAAGCTCCGGTCACATCAAAGACCATTCGAATGGCCTTTTGGCAAGTGATTTCTACCACCGTTACCGGGAGGACCTGCAACTGGCCCGCACCCTGAATTTCAAGAACTTCCGCTTCTCTTTTTCCTGGGCCAGGATCCTTCCGGAAGGGAAAGGAACCCTCAACCCCAAAGGCATCGACTTCTACAACCGGGTGCTCGACACCACACTGGAGATGGGCATGGAACCCTGGGGCATGCTTTACCATTGGGACCTGCCGCAGGCGCTGGAAGAACAGGGGGGCTGGACCAACCGCGACGTCATCGGCTGGTTCTCCGAATATGCCGACCTGGCCTCACGGAAATTCGGCGACCGGCTCAAACATTGGATGGTACTCAACGAACCGACCGGATTTACCACCCTGGGCTACCTGAGCGGCATCCATGCCCCGGGCAGGATAGGCATTGGCTCATTTTTATCGGCTGTGCACCATGCGGCCATGTGCCAGGCGGAAGGGGGAAGGATTCTTCGGCAGAATGTCAAAGGAAGCCACATCGGCAATGCCCTCTCCTGCTCCTGGATCGAACCCGGCAAAATGACCGAGAGCCACCTGCTGGCGGCCAAGAGGCTGGATGCAATCATCAACCGTCTGTTCATTGAGCCCTCCCTGGGCATGGGATATCCGACGGCCGACCTTCCCTTGCTGGAACGGATCGAGCAATATGTAAAAAACGACGATCTCCAAAAACTTCCCTTCGATTTCGATTTCATCGGACTGCAAAATTACTTTCGCATCGTCACCAAACCCTCGATCATCCCCTTCATCTGGGCCAACCGGGTCAAACCCGATGAGGGAGCAGAACTGACGGAGATGGGGTGGGAAGTCTACCCCGAAGGCATCTACCGGATCATCATGCAGTTCTCCAAATACCCGATCCGGGAGATCATCCTTACCGAAAATGGAGCCGCCTATCCGGACATGCCCGAGAATGGTCACATCCACGACCACCAAAGGATCTACTTCTTCCAGCGGTACCTGCAAAACATCCTGAAAGCCAAAAATCAGGGAGCCAAAGTCAATGGGTACTTCGTCTGGACCCTGATCGACAATTTCGAATGGGCCGAAGGATTAAGGCCCCGGTTTGGCCTGGTCTACAACGAATTCGAGACACAAAAAAGAATCATCAAAGACTCCGGTTATTGGTTCCGGGAGTTTTTGAGGTAAAGAGTCCTCCCCTTCATTTTTTCTTCTCCCTGCTGTAGATTGCTTCTCCCTTGTGGTTTACAAAATAAAAGGTCAAGGCGGAGGAGGTCACGGAACAAACGGTGAAACCGGGATCCCCCGAACAAAAGAGTGTTCCATCGATGGGTTGAACCGGTCTGGAAAGTGAGGCAGAAGAATTGACCACATAATCGACCGATTTGCCCTTGGGCCTGATGTGTTGAAAATTATGGATGTGCCCGCAGATGTAAAGATCGGCCTTGCGCTTGTCCAATATGCCCTCCAACTGGCGCTGCATATCCGTTCGCTCCGACAGATCTTTTCCAGTATCTGCATAGACCGGGTGATGACCAATCACGATTTTCCACTTGCAGTTCGACACCACAAGAATCGAATCGATCCAGGCCAATTGCCTTTTTGCATCCTGAAGTCCGGCATCGGAATAATGGCCATCTGTCCGGTACTTTTCGATCAATGGCGTTGTATCTATCAAAACAAGCAAACATCGGGTGCCTTTGGAATCCATCTCTTTTTCGATGGTGAAATAACGTGCCGGAGCCTTCCAACGATCCGATATTTGTGAATAATCCAAAATCGCCTGAACACTCCCTCTGTATTCGTGATTTCCGGAAACCACATACCACGGCAGATGCATCAGAGAGGGAGCAGTATAAATGGATTCGAATTTTTCCTGCCACTCGGGGTCTGTCGTACTTTTGACACCCTCATCATGAATCGGGTCTCCTGCAACGACAACAAATCCCAATTTATGGAAAGCAGCAGTTTCCCCCATCCATCCGGCAATTGCCCGTTGTTCGGAAATACCCCTTCTGCCCATGTCACTGGCCACAACAAAATTCAGGGCTTTGTCGGGTAGCTTAACCGATTTGAAGGGCATTTGTGCCTGCAGGGAGACAACAAACAGAGACCATGCGAGTAAAAAGGTGATTTTGCTTTTCATGAGATGTGACAATTGTATGAAAAAAGGAAAGGATATCTTCGATTGCAAGATCATCCAAGATATCCTTTCACGATTCATTCAAATTAGTTCGTTCCAAACGCTCCAAATCTTGCAGCAGGAGCCGGTGTCTTGTATTCCACTCCATTGACTGTTATCCCGGTAGTTCCCCAATAGGGTGAATAAGAGCCGGAAAAACTGGCATAAGCCCCTGTCAGTACCGGAGAGGAGGATTGTACATGAAAATTCCAGCTGGCATCGCAGGTGTAACTGGCAAGATCGACATTGTTGAATCCAAAACTTACAAACTTAGGGTCTTTGGCTCCATCACCTGCCGAAGCACTGACCAGACTGTGCGCATCTACCTTGGGTGTATTGTTTCTTCCATCATGCCAATAGTTTGCCTGACTGGAAACATAACCCATGAAAGAGGTGAGTGTGGCAGGATTGTCCTGTGTCAAGGTGCTCTGCTGAGAGCCCGAAGCATAAAAATTATAGTCAATCACTGAATTATTGTCTGCTCCACCTGTCGGACTGGGTTTGTCAAACGAAGGGGTCATGGTCATGAATTTGCAATTCACCATCAAATTGTTGAATACACTGACCAGCGCACCTTTTTCAACGTATACAGATCCCCCCTTCACACCATTTCTTCTCCAACCGGAATTGATGATGGTGTTGTTAAATGCCCTGATCAATGCCTGTCCCCTGCCTGCGGCATCATCCTGTCCCGAGGAAGATAGTTTCAGCCCAGTGGTGTTGGGTGAAAAGATCAGGTTGTAGGCGGCATCCACTTTGCAACCAGCCTTCATGTTGATGGCTTCACCACCGGTTTGACCGTTGGCGATGAAGGTGTTGTTGGCAATGATGGCCTGTCCGCCCATGAAATAAAGTGCATCGGAACGACCATTTCGGAAAGTACAATTCATGACGACATATTTGCCTGCCGGATTACTCGTGGTAACATGGGGTGTGATGTCCCCACCTGCGGTATAGATGCCGGCCAAAGCGGATGGGGAATCAGCCACGACATCTCCCCCTGTGTATTCCATGATCACATTGGAAAACAACATCTCCGAGCACTCCCTTGTACCCACAATACCTCCCCACAATCCGCCAAAAGTATTGGCCGCAGTGCGTTTGCCCGATCCGACGGAAAAGAGGATGGGATTGGTTGCAGTCCCCTTGCAATACAATTTACCGGCCACAATACATTCGATTTTTGTGTGACTCGCCCCTACACCATTGTCATCAAAAATAACCTGCACTCCTTCTTCAATGGTGAGGGTTTGCCCGGCCGGAACAGTGATGTGTCCCGAAACATTGATGGTTGAGTTTTTTTCCCATGTTCCGGAAACATTGCCGGAGATGTTGTTCAGGGTGGTCCAGGAAACCGTGACATCACAGTTGGCCTTGATGGCATTGTTTTGCTTATAGACAACAGAGATGGTGGCACTTCCCACCGACACGGCAGTAACTTTGCCGTTGCTGTCAACCGTAGCGACTGCCGGATTGGAGGAGCTCCATGTGACCTCTTTGTTGGTCGCATCATCCGGAAAATAGGTGGTCGTAAGAGTCTCTGCCACTTCCGGTTTAAGCGTCAAAGATGTTTTTGACAAGGTGATCCCCGCCAAATCTACCGTATTGTCCTTTTTGCAACTGTTCAGGTAAACAGATAGAAAAGTGACAAGAATCAATAAAATAAATCTTCTGTCCATGCGTGTTTTTGTTAAGTAATGAATTGCTATTGAAGTTTGTATCGAATCCCAATCATAAAATTCTGACCATAAAATTCCTTCCGCTCCACAATTCCTTGCTTGAATCGTTCAACCCCTGCATAACTTTGGTTCACACTGTTCTTCCGGACATACTGGATCATCGGAGAATCGAGCAGATTGGATGCCTTGGCAAAAAAAGTCAAACCACTGCCCAGTCGCTTTTCGACGGAGGCATCCAACTGCAGAAAACCAGCCTGCCAACTGTCCTGATCCAGATATCTCGATACAATGCAGAGTCGGTCTCCGGTGTAGGAAAAGGCCAGCTGCCCGTCCCATCCATGGTGCTTGTCCTTTAGCAACAGCGAAAAATTCGCAACGTTTGCGGCTTGTCCAAACAGCGGTCTGGTCTGATTCACATATTCCGTAACGATGTTTGTTTCTGAATTGGGATCCGGATTCTCTTTCACCCGAATTTTTGTCGTGGTAATGCCCGACTGGGTAAAAGTGTAGTTGGCTTTCACACCAAACCAGCTGAAAAATCGCATGTAGTCTAGTTCAATGCCATAATTGGAAGCATTTCCAAAGTTCATGGGCATGTAATAGATGTCCTGACCAAAGCCATTCATCATCCCAAACTCAATCGGATGAAGCATACGCTTGTAAAAGATCCCCACCATCAGCTGGTCGGTAGGGTGAGGAAAATATTCATAGCGAAAGTCAAAATTGTGCGCAATGGTGTGCTTCAGATCCGGATTGCCCCGCTCTTTGTATTCTTCATAAATCATGCTGTAAGGCACAATCTCAAAGAAACTGGGCCTGTTGATTCCTTTGGCATAGGAGATGCGCAGATTGGCCTCCTGATGAATGGAATACTTCAGGGAAATACTCGGCAACACATCCGAATAAACCTGATTCCCTTCGTTTCTGGCTCCGTCGGTAGGAAATTTCAAATGATATCCCTGGTTGGTATGTTCAACCCTGAGACCTGAAACGATCTGCACCTTGTCCGACGAGGCTTTGCCCATCACATATGCTGCCCCAATCTTTTCGGTTGCCTCATAATTCAGCGGATCACTCAAATTTCCATAGCTGTTTACCTCGAATTTGATTTCATCATAATTTTGATAGTCAACACCCTTTATGATCTCCTGCGGATGGGCCTTGGCCCCATCGTAGGGTTTAAAATGATATTCATTGAAGAAACTTGACCTGAACTTATCACGATACATCCCTCCCGTCGACAAATCCATCCGCCAACTTCCGCCCATCTTTAAACTTCTGGTCAGATTGGCATATCCAGCCCAATCATCGTCCGAATTATGCTCCCATTTTCTGGAAGCACCATCATTTTGGTCAATACTGGTTATGCCATTAATAATCAAAGCATTGATCTGAACATTGTCAGGCGTTTGATTCAAGGCCTGGCCGTACGAGAGTGACCAGTCAAGATCCAATCCCGTAGCTCCCATCCGATCCGTCCCCTTGAGCGTTGAAGTCAAAATCGTTTGCTGGTTCCACCGGAGACGGGTGGTCTGTGCATTGTAGGAAATGGCATCCCTGACCTGCCCATTCCGGAAATCCAGATAAGCATTGTACCACATCAGCTTATGACCGGGACCGAGCTGATAGTCAAGCTTGGCATGCAAACCGATGCGGGTCTGTTGATTGGAAAAAAACCGATGGGTAATGATCTGCTCTCCAAGGGAATTGGTGGTCGTGCTGTAATTGTCGCTCGAATTACCCTTGAAATTGTTTTGAAAACTGCCGGCGATGATAAAACCCAGTCGTTTGTTGAAGAATCGATCCCCCATGGAAAAACCTGCCGTCAGATTGGGCAGGGCCCTTCCACTTTTTACATGCAGGTTTTCAAGGGTAAAATCCTTCATCTGAACCGGATAGGCCAAACCATAACGCTCACTGGGAGATTTTAGCTGGATGGACCCCGCATCAAAACTTTGATTATCCGAATGAAAGAACAAAGCATTGTAACCGCTCCCCAGATTGGCTGTGACTTGCCGATTGGCGGGAGCCTCCTTCATCACCATGTTGACAGTGCCTCCGATGGCATCTGCCTCCATGTTGGCTGTCATGGATTTGGTGACCTCAAGCCGGTCGAGTAACTCAGAAGGAAAAATATCCAGTGGAACAAACCTGTTTTTGTTGTCCGGACTTGGGATTTTCATGCCATTCACCATCGAATAGTTGAATCGCTTATCCATTCCGCGCAGAATGGCATATTGTCCCTCACCACTGCTGCTTCGTTCCAACACAACCCCGGACACTCTTTGCATCACATTGGCAACGGTCAAGTCAGGCGACAACTCAATCGTTTTGGCGCTCACCACATTGATCACCTGATCTGCATATCGTTCACTTTGCCTGGCCGAGACCTCACTGCTCTTGCTGCTCTTGGAAGTAACCGTCACCTCCTGTATCTCGGAACTCTTCTCTGACAACGAAAAATTGATCGTTTCGGTTGTTTCTTTCGCAACAGTAAGGGTTTTCTCTGCTGTTTCATAACTCAAAAAGCTGCATACAATCCGGTATTGACCCGATGGAACATTTTTTAAGAGAAAGCTCCCATCCAATCCGGTGATGGTACCCATTTTAATCTCTTTCAAAAAGATGGTTGAACCGACCAAGGCTTCCCCTGTTTTGCTGTCTGTGACTTTCCCTCTGACGAATGAGGCATGAGCGATGGAAACATGTAACGACAGGAAAAACAACCCAATAAAGAATCTACTCATGCATAAGTTTTTGTTGACCCGAAAGTAGGATAGGACTATTTCAATTCCGTTTCTGCGGAATCACAGTTCGATTACAATAAGACATAATGTTGGAAACCCAACAATTGAGCCCTGAAGATTCATCCGGACGTGCAGAAATTCCCTATCTTTAAAATCAGTTAACCATTCACTGTGGATTCATTTTTCGTGATCCCAAACGCTAAAGCCAATTCATTCCTTTATCTTTCCATGAAATACATCTACCGTCTCCCCATTCTTACCCTCCTGATTCTCTGTTCCATCATCACCTCAAAAGCCCAACATCCCGTCTCGATCCGTTTCAACAGCCAGAAAGAGGTCTCCGGACGGAAATTGGCCCTCCACGACCTCTCGCCCGGACTGCCCACCAACTGGGACGGGTACAACTACCTGGTGCTGGAAATGAAAATCACCACCCCGCAACGATTTCAGGTGGGACTGACCACCAATAGCGGTTACAACGAACTGCGCGTCATGAGCTACTGCGCCAACGGCTGGAA
>JAJTBP010000044.1 GCA_021286825.1 Marinilabiliales bacterium
TATGGACCTCAACCTCTATCAGGTTCAGCTTTCCAACAACAAAATGGCTTATGCCCAGGCGCTGATCAACTACAAACTGGAACTGTTGAACCTCAAGATCCAGTCACTGTTCGATTTCACCACCAACCAAGCGGTGGTTCCCGATATGTACCTCAAAGCAAAAGAAAGCAAATAATTACTTAACTGAAATAACAATTATATGAAAATCAATAACTTTTGGAAAGCAGTAGCCATCCTGCCATTTTTAGCCGCCTGTGGAAATCAACAGAGTCAGATCCAAAACGATATCGCTGTGCCGGTATCCGTGATTGATGTCAAAAAAGGACCGATCGTACAGTACATCAACAGTACGGGAACTGCCAATGCCTCCAGTTCCGTTGTTTTAGCCACTGAAATGGCCGGTAACTATTCCCTGGCCATCAACCCCAAGACAGGTCGCGAATTCAAGTTGGGAGACCTGGTGGAAAAAGGAACCACCATCGTCAAGCTTGACAATCCGGAATCTGTGAACAACATCTCCTTCGATACCAAAAAACTCAATTACGAGATTGCGCAACTGGAATACGACAAACAGAAATCGCTCTATGAAAAGGGTGGTGTAACCCTGCGTGACACCAAAAATGCAGAGGTAGCCCTGGCCAATGCCAAGACCAGTTTGGAAGATGCCAAAATCCAGATGCTGAAGACAGAAGTTAAGGCACCTTTCCGTGCCACCATCGTCGATGTCCCCCACATTACCAATGGCGCAAAGATCACGGCCGGAACGGCAGTGGTTACCATCATGGACTATTCAAAACTGTTGATGGAGGTAAACCTTCCGGAGAAATATCTGACCACCATCCAATTGGGACAAGAGGTCAACATCACCAACTACACATTGCCCAATGATACCCTGAAGGCCACCATTAGCCAGCTTTCACCGGTCATCAGCACCGAGACCAGAACATTCATTGGCAAGATGATCATCGACAATCCCAACCTCAAATTGCGTCCGGGCATGTTTGTCAAGGCCGATATTGAGATTGCCCGCAAGGATAGCGCCATCGTAATTCCGAAAGATGTGATCGTATCCGGAGGTCGTGGAAAAACCGTTTACATTGTGGACAAGGGTGCTGCCCAGAGAAGAACCATCACGACCGGACTCGAAAATGAGAAATCCGTTGAAGTGATCGAGGGTTTGAAAGCCAATACTCGTCTGGTTGTGAAAGGGTTTGAAACGCTAAGGGATAACTCCAAAGTCAAGATCGTCAAGTAATTATCTGATAGCAAGACACCATTAAATAAATTTTCTGATGAAGAAATTGACAAATTTTGCAGTCAATTATCCGGTCACCATCTTGATGTTGGTGCTGGGTGTACTGCTATTGGGTGTCATCTCCTACCAGAAGTTGGGGATTGATCTTTTCCCGGACCTGAACTCTCCGCGAATCTTTGTGGAGATCAAGTCGGGTGAAAGACCCCCTGAGGAGATGGAAAAACTATTTGTTTCCAATATTGAAGCCATCGCCTCGCGGCAGAGCGGCGTTTTGGAAACTTCCTCGATATCTCAGACTGGTTCGGCACAGATCACTGTCGAATATGCCTGGAACAAGGATATGGATGAAGCCTTCCTGGATCTCCAGAAGGCGCTGACCAGCTATTCCCAGAACAGCCAGATTACTGAGCTGACCATCACCCAGCACGATCCGAATACCAAGCCGGCGATGATTGTGGGCATGTCTCACACCACCATCAAGGACATGAACGAATTGCGCAAGGTGGGAGAAAACTACATCCGCAACGAACTGGTCAGGATCGAAGGGGTTGCCCAGGTCGATCTGAGTGGAGTGGAAGAAAATGAAGTGCGGATCGACACCGATCCTTATGCGCTGGAATCCTATAACCTGACGGTGGATCAGCTCTCACAGAAGATCCAATCCTACAACCGGAGCATCTCCGGAGGTACCATCACCGAAACCGGCCTTCAATATGTGGTGAAGGGGGTTAGTCTGCTGCAACTCAAGGAAGATTTTGAGAACCTCATCGTAGGATACAAGACCATTGTAGCAGGAAATACCTCAGCCGAAAAGGCTCCCACCTATCTGAAGGATGTTGCCAAGGTCAGCTTCGAAAACAAGGAGCCTGTCAACATTGTCCGGATCAACGGTGAAAGGTGCATTGCGCTTTCCATTTACAAAGAGACCAAATACAATACAGTCAAGGCAGTTGAGGAGATCAACAAGACCCTCGCCACGATTGAAAAGGCGCTCCCCGGATACAAATTTACCGTCGTATCCAACCAAGGCACATTCATCAAGAGTGCCGTGGATGAGGTCATCAGCACCATGTACATCGGCATTCTGCTGGCAGTGGTCATTCTGTTCCTCTTCCTCAGAAAGATCGGAACGACCTTGATTGTCAGTTTGTCGATCCCCATCTCCATCATTGCCACCTTCAACCTGATGTATTTCAATGGCCTGTCGCTCAACATCATGACCTTGGGTGGTCTGGCGCTCGGCGCGGGAATGCTGGTCGACAATGCCATCGTGGTCATGGAGAACATCTTCCGTAACCACGAAAATGGAATGTCTGCCAAAGATGCAGCCATCATAGGTACGGCAGAAGTCGGTGGTGCCATCACCGCCTCGACCCTGACGCACATTGTGGTATTCCTCCCCATCATCTACATGCACGGCGCATCCGGAGCCCTCTTCAAAGACCAGGCCTGGACCGTCGCCTTCTCGCTGGTATCCTCCCTGATTGTTGCGATCTTCCTGATCCCGATGTTGTACCACCGGTTCTTCATGAACAAGAAGACCGCCTCCATCTCCATCCAGAAAAAGACCGGATACCGTGATTTCATCTCCCGTATTCTGCCACACAGATGGTCCATCATCATTGCATCCTTCGTCCTAACGGCGCTGGCATTCCTGCTGGTTCCCATGATTGGCAGTGAATTCATGCCGAAAAGTGACAGCAAGGAGTTTTCCATTGAGCTGAAGATGAAGCCGGGAACTACACTGATCCGTACCTCGGAAGCAGCCGCTTCCATCGAAAGCATGGTCAAAGAGTTGCTCGGAGACGATCTACAGGGAGTTTTCTCACGGATCGGACCCTCCACAGGGACTTCCACCAGCTCCACCTCCATCTTCGAAGGGGATAACACGGCTGAGATCAAAGTCATTTTGAAACAAGACAAAAATATCAGCTCTGCCAAAGTCATCTCGGCCATTGCCGGATGGTATGCGCAAAATCCGGAGATGGAAGTGAGCTTCTCACAGGATGAGACGGCCTTGCAATCCATTCTGGGCAACAGCGATGCCCCCGTTGTGGTAGAACTTCGCGGTGATGATCTGGTCGTTCTCGATGCTTTGACACACAGAACCAAGGCCGTTGTCCAGGACATCCCCGGATTGTACAACATGACCACCAACATGGATCAGGGTTATCCTGAGATGAATGTAATGGTGGATCGCTTCCGGGCTGGAACCTACGGACTGGCTGTCAGTGACATCGTCACCCAGGTGACCGCCAAGCTCTCCGGCCAGACAGCCGGTCAGTTTGACAAGAACGGCGAACTGAGAGACATCACGATCCATCTTCCCAAGTTGGGCGTTGCCGAGCTGGGTGATCTGATCATCCGTTCGGGTACGGTTGTGGTCCGGTTGGGTGAAGTAGCCTCCATCAAGGAAGCCCTCGCACCAAGGGAAATTTACCACAGCAACCAGATACGGGTTGGAAAGGTGATGGCCGACCTGAAGAAGGACGCCTCCCTGGATAAAGTTGCCGCCCAGATCCAACAAAAGATTTCCGGAATTGACCTTCCGACCGACTACCGTTTCAAGATTGCCGGTGAAGAACAGAAACGTGAAGAATCCTGGAACAATCTGCGATTTGCCCTCTTGCTGTCGATCGTACTGGTTTACATGGTACTGGCCGCAAAGTTTGAATCGCTCATTCATCCGTTTGTCATCCTCCTCTCCATACCATTTGCCATTGTGGGAACTGTGCTGCTCTTCTTTGTGATGGGACAGACATTCAATATGATGGCGCTCATCGGCATCATCATGCTGGGCGGTATAGCGGTCAATGACTCCATCATCTTCGTCGACCGGATCAACCAGTTGAGAGAAGCAGGCATGGAAAAGAGAGCTGCCATTGCCCACGCCGGTCAGCAGCGACTTCGTCCGATTTTGATGACCAGTATCATCACGGTGATTGCCTTGATTCCGCTAACCCTTGGATTCGGAGACAGCGCGGCGTTGCGATCCCCGATGGCGCTGGCCGTTATCGGTGGTATGGTCACAAGTACGCTCCTCACCCTCGTCGTGATCCCCTGTGTTTACGATCTGCTTACCAGCAACAAACCGGTTATTGAGGAGAATTAAACCTACAACTTTCTACGGATGAACTTTATAATAAAAAGGAAAGTACTTATCAGCATGCTCTTCATCGGGCTCAGCATGATGGGGTATGTTTCATGGAAGAACCTCTCCATGGAACTCTTCCCCAATGCAGAGCTGCCGATGTTGTATGTGCAGGTTGCCTGTCAGCAGGAGGTGGATCCAAAATACATGGAGAGTCAGGCCATTGTTCCGCTGGAAGGTGCGATCGGTACACTTCAGGGTATTGAAGACATGGAATCGACCTGCCAATCCAGGCGGGGAACGATCATGGTTCAGTTCAACAAAAAGGTCAATTTCAAATATACTTACCTGAAACTTCAGGAAAAGATAAATGAAATAAAGGCCTCCATTCCTACACAGTTCACGGTGACGGTCGTCAAGGTCGACCTCAACCAAATGAACACGCAATTCATGCAATTGCAGGTAAGGGGAAGCGGCGGTATAGACCTGGTGCGGAACATCACAGACCTGAAGATCAAAAATGAGCTGCAGAACATCGACGGGATTGCCGGTGTCAACATCTTTGGTGGTCATGAAAAGACCATCGAAATCCAGTTGGACATGGATGTTTGTGCGGCTTACAAGATCACACCCGCAACCATTCTGTCGAAGATTTCACAAAACTACAGGACCCGTGCCTATGCCGGAGATGTCTATGGTTCCAACCTGAAATATACCGTCCAGATTACCTCGGAATTTGATCAGCTGAATCAGCTGGAAAGCCTGGTGATTGCGAAAGGCCCCATCCTGCTTAAGGATGTAGCCAAGGTCTATTATGGGACCAAGGAACAGACCTCCTACTCCCGTGTCAACGGAAAGGATGCTGTTTCCATCACGCTTGTCAACGATGCCCAGTCCAACCTGATTGAACTCTCGGAGAAAACGATGGATGTCATCGCCAAGCTGAACAAGGAATTGGCTTCCAAAGAGATCGAGATCACGGTTCAGAACAATGCGGCGGATACCATGTCCAAGAACCTGAATCAAATCGGGGAATTGGCTTTGGTGGGAGCTTTGCTTGCCATCTTCGTGTTGTGGATCTTCCTCAAAAATCTGAAGCTGGTCTCCATCATTGCGCTGGCCATTCCCATTTCGGTACTGACGGCCTTTAACTTCTTCTATTATGCCGATGTGACCATTAACAGCCTTACGCTGGTCGGAATGGCGCTCGCTGTGGGGATATTGCTCGACAACAGTGTGGTGGTGCTCGAAAACATCTACCGCCTGCGGGCAACGGGCAAGACGCCCCTCGAATCGGTCATTCAGGGAACGACCGAGGTCTGGAGATCGGTGATCGCCGCTACAATGACCACCACCACCATTTTCCTCCCGTTCCTCTTCTCCGACAACTACCTGGTGAAACTGCTGGGCAAGAATGTGGGGGTCTCCATCATCTCTACCCTGCTGGTCTCGCTGGCGGTGGCGATGTTGCTGGTGCCCATGCTTGCCTATGCGTTCCTCAAGAAGAATGCCCAGGGAAACATGGAGTTTACCCAGGTTTCGACCCGAAACAAACAGGTACAGGCCTATTTCATGCTGTTGAAATATTCACTGCGGAAACCGGCCCAAACGATCATCAGTGCCATCATCTTCTTCTTTGTTACCATCTTCATCTGTCTGGCCCTCAGCATCAATACCCTTACGGAGGTAAAAACCAATGCCTTCCGCATCAACGTTACGATGCAGTCGGGATCTACGATCGAAGGGACGGACAAGGTGATCAGCGAGATAGAAAACCGCATCAAGGATATTGCTGAGATCAAGGATGTCACCTCCAACATTCAGGTTGAGAGTGGCAGCGTCATGGTGGAATTGAAGGAAGATTTCCAGAAGATCGCCAAACGTACCCTGGCGCAGATCCGCGATGATGTCACCAACAAAGTCAACGACGTACCTGGCGGAACCCTCGACATCGCCGATGCCTCATCCACCTCCGGTTCGACCGGTAACATGAACATGGGAAACACCGGTGCCGGCAATTTCATGGCCATGATGGGTGTAGGTTCCAACTGGGAACGGATCGTCATCAAGGGGCAGGACTTTGAGGTCATGAAGAATGTGGCCTCCGACCTGCAATATTTCCTTGAAAGCCTGGAATCCATGAACGGTGTGAGGGTCAGTTACTCGAACAACCGTCCGGAAGTACATCTGAAGTTTCATCCGCTGCTGATGAATGCCTACGATGTGACACTGGCCAATGTCTCCGGGGAATTGAACTCCTTTAGCAAAGAGATCGCTACCAACATCCCCTTCAAGCAAGGCAATGACCAATACGACATCACCATCAAACAGATGCCTAAGAAAGGTCAGACACCCGAAGAGGCCAAGAAAAACCGGACCGCTTTCGATCTTCGGACGCTGCCAATTTCTGACTCGAAAGGGGGATTGCATGACTTGCAGAACATCAGCGACGTCGTGCTCTCTTCGGGATATGCCAACATTACCCGTGTGAACCAGGAAAAACAGATTGAGGTTAGATACAGGTTTGTGGATGCCTCACAGGATTCAAAGGATTTGCTGGAGTCCTACCGGAATGAGGTGGACAAGATCGTAGAAAACTACAATATGCCTTCGGGGATCGCCATCCAGGTGATTCACGAGGAGGATACATTGAAGGATTTCTACTTCCTCATCCTGGCGGCTTTCATCTTGATCTACATGATCCTCGCATCGGTATTCGAGTCTGTCTCCACACCTTTTGTGTTGATGTTCTCGATCCCGCTGGCGGCCATCGGATCCTTCCTGGCCTTGATCTTCTCGCACAATTCGCTGCTCAACTCCAATACGCTGATCGGATTCCTGATCCTGATCGGGGTGGTGGTCAACAACGGAATCATCCTGATAGACTACGCCCAAATCCTCCGAAAACGGGGATATCGCAAGAACAGGGCTCTCGTCATGGCGGGAATGTCCAGGCTCAGACCGATTCTGATCACAGCCATTGCCACCATTGCTGCCATGCTTCCGCTGGCCATGGGTGACAACGAATATGTAGGGGCCATTGGTGCACCCTTCGCCATCACGGTAATCGGTGGACTCTCGTTGAGTACCATGCTGACCCTGATCTTTATTCCGACCTTTTATTCCGGTTTGGAGACTTCCATCCATTGGATGAAACAACTCGACTGGCGCCTGAAGACGGCTCAATTGATCCTCTTCCTGGTGGGAATTTTCCTCATCTATACCCGCATTGACACCTTCCTCATGCGATTACTGGCGCTGGTAGCCATCGTGATTGCCATCCCGGGTACCACCTGGTTTGTCCTCAACAGCCTCAGGAAAGCCAAAGACACAGTGGTGGATCCGAATCAGCAAATCACCATCCGCATCCAGAACCTGGTCAAAATTTACGACTGGGGAAGCCGGTTTGCCCGGGAATGGGCAGGCAACCGGAACATTCGGGAAAGGGCTGGTCAGCTGAAATATTACCGGTCCATAAGGGATTTCGACCTCTTCATCTGGCAGTTGCCTCTGCTGGGATTCCTCAGCTATTTTGCCTTCCATTACCTGCAAAGTGGGTTGTATTCGCTGCTGTTTGCGGTGATCATCTTCCTGATGGCCTTGTCCATGTGGGTTCCGGTGGCCGAATACCTCAACTTCTCAGCCGAAAGGGATGCCAAAACCTGGAAAGCCAAATTGGCAGTTTTGGGTCACAAATTGATCTATTGGGGATTCCCGCTGTTGGCTTTGGCCATCTTCTACCACAAATGGGAGAAATTTGTATCCGTACTGGTTCTGGGCATCATCTGGTATTTCATCCTCATTGTAGACACGACCGCCAAGCGTCTCTACCGCGACAAGGTAAACATCGAACGGTTGAAAGGTCGATTTGCCGGAATGCGCCGCGTCTTCTATAAACTGGTTGAACAAATGCCGGTGATTGGACGAAAGAAAGATCCGTTCAAGGCCCTCAAGGGTGTATCACTTGAAATCAATACCGGTATGATCGGTTTGCTTGGTCCCAACGGAGCCGGTAAATCAACCATGATGCGTATCATCTGCGGAATTTATGAGCAGAGCTATGGTAAAGTATGGATCAATGGCATCGACACGCAGGAAAAGAGGGAAGAACTTCAGGGTTTGATCGGTTATCTGCCCCAGGAGTTTGGTACCTATGAAAACATGTCGGCATACGAATTCCTCGACTACCAGGGCATCCTGAAGGGACTGACCGACGGTGAGACCCGACACAAAAGAATTGAATATGTGTTGAGTTCTGTTCACCTTTGGGACAGAAGGGATGAAAAGATCGGCGGTTTCTCCGGTGGTATGAAGCAACGGATCGGTATTGCACAGATTCTGCTTCACCTGCCTCGAATCCTGGTTGTGGATGAGCCAACTGCCGGACTCGATCCCCGTGAAAGAATCCGTTTCCGTAACCTCCTTGTGGAGCTGAGCCGCGACCGTATCGTCATCTTCTCTACCCACATCATCGAGGACATCTCCAGTTCCTGTAATCAGGTGGCAGTGGTCAACCGTGGTGAACTTTGCTATGCAGGTCATCCGAATGACATGGTCAAACTTGCCGAAGGATTTGTATGGCAATTCAGCATTCCGGCCAAAGACTTCGATGCCTTCCCTATGAAAGAACGGGTGATCCATCACATGCGCGATGGAGAGATGATCAAGATCCGGTTCCTCTCCGGAGAAAAACCGGCAGAAGATGCCATTGTCGTGAAACCGGTGCTCGAAGAGGCCTATCTTTGTATACTTAAGGGATTCACCAGAAAATAGCCGTTTGCAGTCAGACAGAAGCCCGAGAGATTTTCTGCCGGGCGGCAAATGCAACTAATGAAGAAAAATACGTATTATGGATCAAACGATCACTAAGGGCAAACTAAAGAACAGGATGGATCTTGTTCTGAGAGTAGCCAGGTACAACCTGAAGATCATCTTCGCCGGACGATTCATCTGGTTTGTATTGGCCTCTCTGGTCTTTTTCATTCTGCTCTCGTTGCAGCTTGTATTCAACAAACCGGGATTTAACTCATCGGATGTCTATGGCATCCTCCTGTTCCCCGGCATCCTGCTTGCTTTCTATCCAACGGTCTTCGGAATCCAAAACGATGCCGACTCAAGGATTCTTGAGATCCTGTTTGGCATCCCCGACTATCGCTACAAAGTCTGGCTGATCAGATTGTTGATGATCATGTTACTTACATGGGCATTGCTTTACCTGTTCTGCTGGTTCGGATATTTTGGGCTAACCCCCTACCCTGTCTTTGCCATGTCTATCCAGCTTCTGTTCCCTGTATTCTTCCTGGGTTGTCTGGCCTTTATGGTCTCCACCATCGTGAAGAATGGAAACGGAACGGCAGTTGTGATGATCATCATCGGCGTGGCCCTGATGGTCCTCAGCGACACACTTGGCAAGACTTTTTGGGACGTTTTCCACAATCCTTACAGCATCCCTGACAAGATGAATGAGATGGTCTGGGCACAGATTTCCCAGAAAAACAGGATTTTCCTGGGAGTCTGCATGGTGATCTTCCTGCTCGCCGGACTGACCAACCTTCAGAGACGGGAAAAATTCCTCAAATAGAACGGCAATCGATTCCCATCTTCATCCATGGGATGGATTCAAATGAAAAAGGCAAGTTGCATGAGCAGCTTGCCTTTTTTCATTTTGGCAATTCGTTAAAGCAGGAGACTCAGCAGAAGTCCGATGTTGAGCGCAGTAACCGCAGCTCCCGTCAGATACAGTAGGATGGAAGTGACTTTGCTGTTTCGGTACTTGCCCATCACCTTTTCCGATGAGGTAAGGTAAACCTGCGTGAAGATGGTCACCGGTAGCTGGACACTCAGCAGCATCTGTGAAAGGATGAGTCCCTGAAATGGATTGCTGATGAAGAGGATGATCAGCAAGGCAACCAGAAAAGAGATGGCAACACCTAGCCTGGAGTGGTTATCCTTAATGTCGTAAGGCTCCTTAAAAATACCGGAAAAGATCGATCCGGCTGCCATGCCTGACGTGATGGTGGAGGCGATCCCCGCCAGTAGCAAGGCGACGGCAAATACCACTCCTGCATGGATGCCCAGAAGAGGTTCCAGCAAATTTTTGGCCTGCTGCAGTTCGGAAACCATGGTGCCATGTTTGAAAAAAGAGGCGGCAGCCAGCAGGATCATCGCACTGTTGATGGCCCATCCGATCAGCATAGAGATCAAGGTATCCAAAAATTCATAGTTGAGCTGTTTGCGGATGGTCCGGTCGTCTTCCAGATTCCATTGACGGCTTTGGATGATCTCACTGTGAAGAAACAGATTGTGTGGCATCACCACCGCGCCCAAAACGCTCATGATGATCAACATGGATCCCTCAGGAAAAGTGGGGGTCACCCAGGACCGGGCTGCCACGGGCCAATCAATCTGGACCAGGGAAAGCTCGTAGATAAACGAGAGACCGATGACGGAGACGAAGGCAATGATCCACTTTTCAATCATCTGGTATCCGTTTGAAAAAAGCATGACCACCACAAAGATGACCACCAGGAGTGAACCCGACTTGATCGGAATTCCAAAGAGCATGTTCAGGGCTATGGCACCTCCCAGTATCTCTGCAAGCGAGGTCGATACGGAGGCCAATACCGCTGATGCAAGGATGGGCCGGGCATAGGCTGGGCGGATGTATTGGGTGGTTGCCTCGGAAAGACAGAGTCCGGTAGCAATGCCCAAATGTGCTACATTGTGCTGAAGCATGATCAACAAGATCGTTGAGAACGTTACCATCCACAGCAACTGGTAACCAAAGCCGGCACCTGCCGCCAGATTGGAGGCCCAATTGCCCGGATCAATGAAGCCTACCGTAACCAATAATCCCGGACCGAGATATCGTAAGATCTCCAATCCGCCAAATTTGGGACGGTAATCCTTACGGTCTATGTTGTCTAAAAATTTTTTCATCCCACCTCGTATCAGGCAAAGATATCAATTATGTGCTTTTGCCGTGCTTCTTGCCCATCCACTCTGGTTCCATTCAGATCCGTTCGAAACAAATTTGACTGGAAATGGCTTGTCAACAATAAAAACTATCCATCCGTGGAGTTTGAAACACAGGTTATGGCTACATTTGTTTACGCAGATACAACAAAAAGTCAACGATAATTGGCAGAATAGATGTTTGTGCCTCTTTCAGCCAGTAAAGGAACCCATCGTTTCCGATTCATTTCATATCATTCCGGCACCCGCCGGATAAAACATGGAACATGAGAAAGACAATACTTTGTGTACTACTCAGCCTGAGTATTTGGGCAGCCAACGGTCAAAAAGATCCGTCCGAAGGTATCCCCCCTTCCCTCCCGAATGAAGCCAACCATAAAATGGTCATTTACCAGGTCTTCACCCGTTTGTTTGGCAATCAGAAAACCCTGAACAAGCCTTGGGGAACCATTGAAGAGAATGGGGTGGGCAAATTTGCCGACTTTACGCCCAAAGCGATCCGTGAGATTAAGGCATTGGGAGCCACGCATATTTGGTTCACCGGTGTACTCCACCATGATGTGATCAGGGATTACAAGGCGTTCGGCATTTCAGAGGATGATCCGGATGTGGTCAAAGGCAGGGCCGGATCCCCCTATGCCATCAAGGACTACTACAATGTGGATCCCGACCTGGCCGTGGATCCTACCAAGAGACTGGATGAGTTCAGGGCCATCATCAAAAGGGTACACGCCCAGGGGCTAAAGGTCCTGATTGATATTGTCCCCAACCATGTGGCACGCAATTACCATTCCATCTTCAACCCGCCGGGTGAAAAGGATTTTGGTGCCGAGGATGACAAAAAAGTGGTTTACAGCAAAAACAACAGCTTCTATTATTTGCCCGGAGATTCATTCAAAGTCCCGGCCTTTCCACCCGATGCCAGACCACTCGGTGGAGAAAAGCATCCCCTTGCAGACGGAAAATTTTCAGAGTTTCCTGCCAAATGGACGGGTAACGGATCCAGGCTGGCCCAACCCAGGATCGACGACTGGTATGAAACGGTAAAAATCAACTACGGCGTCTCGCCGGAAGGACACAAGGACTTTGAAACCTTACCTGAGGGTTTTGACCGAAAGAGTTGGGAACAACACTACAGCTTCTGGAGCGGGAAGGATGTTCCCCTGACCTGGAAAAAATTCAGGGCCATTGCACTTTACTGGATGCATGAAGGAGTGGATGGATTTCGCTTTGACATGGCAGAGATGGTGCCTGTCGAATTCTGGAGTTACCTCAACAGTACCCTGAAACATGCCAATCCCTCGGTGACGCTGGTGGCAGAAGTGTACAATCCGGATCTTTACCGGAGTTACATCCGTCTGGGGAAAATGGACTATCTCTATGACAAAGTGGCTTTTTATGATTCCCTGAAACACATCATGCAGGGGAAGGCACCTGCCATCCGGTTGGTCAAGGTACAAACCGATCTGGCCGATATCGAACATCACATGCTTCACTTCCTGGAAAACCATGATGAAAACCGGATTGCCAGTCCGGACTTCACCGGCAATGCACAAAAAGGCAAGCCGGCCCTGGTAGTTTCCGCAACCATCAGCACTGCTCCCATGTTGATCTATTTTGGGCAGGAGGTGGGTGAAAAAGGCGCCGAAATGGCTGGCTTCGGCAAGCCAGGCAGAACCTCCATCTTTGATTATATCGGTGTTCCAGCACACCAACGCTGGATGAATGGTGGAGCATTTGATGGCGGAAAGCTGAACGTTGAAGAAAAAGCACTGAGGGAATTTTACAAAAAAGTGTTGAATTTTACCCGTTCATCCCCTGCCCTCATGGGATCCTATCTGGAACTGCAGCATGTCAATCTGAATCTTTCTGCCCGATATCCTGCCACTCAATTCACTTTTGCCAGATGGTGCAAAGGCCAGCATTTGCTGATCACAGCCAGTTTTGATCCCGAAAAAGATCATGACTTCGTACTCACTTTGCCAACAGTGCTGGTAGATGCCTGGAAGTTAAAGGATGGATCCTATTCACTGATCGATCAATTGAATGGAGACCAAACCCAAACACTGAATGTCAGCCATGGGATCGGAAGTGTTCATTTGACCGTTAAACCCCTGGAGTCCCTCATTCTTTCATTGAAGTAAAATCATCAAACCCAATCCCATAACGACCATGTCTTTTCAATCCATTTCAACCCTACTCTTTTCAACGTTGGTCCTGTTTCAATTGCAAACTGTGGCCCAATCGGTTCCTTCCCACTTGCAATGTGAACATCTAGTCAATCCGCTCGGCATCGAAGCCAACTCACCAAGACTTGCCTGGCAGTTGGAAGACAAGCGTAACGGAGTCGCTCAGTCTGCCTATCAGATCTATGTGGGGACCGATTCTGCCGCTGTTGCCAATGGAAGAGGAAACATGTGGAACTCTGGCAAGATCCTCTCCGACAGCACCCTGGTCGTTTATGCGGGAGCCCCTTTACAGCCTTTTACAAAATATTTCTGGCAAGTCAACAGTTGGGACCAACTGGGCGTTCTATCGGAAAGATGCAAGGTGGCCAATTTCGAAACAGGGGTGATGGAGGCAGGCAATTGGCATGCCTCCTGGATTACCGATACACGTGACATAGCCCTCAAACCGGCAGCCTGTTTCAGGCAAGAATTTGACATCCGCAAAAAAGTGGTGGCTGCCCGGGCCTATGTGGCAGTCGGCGGATTGTTCGAGCTTTATGTCAACGGCAAGAAGATGGGCGATCACCTGTTGGATCCCATGTTTACCCGATTTGACCGCCGAACACTCTATGTGACCCATGACATCACATCCGCTTTACAAGAAGGCAAAAATGCCGTGGGGATGCTGTTGGGCAACGGATGGTACAACCTGCAATCCACTGCTGTCTGGTATTTTGACAAGGCTCCCTGGCGTGCCAGGCCTAAATTCTGCATGGACATACGCATCACTTACGACGATGGAACAGTACAGACCCTCTCTTCCGGAACCAGTTGGAAAACTGCCACCACAGATGTAATCTTCAACAGCATCTACACCGGTGAACACCAGGATGCCAATCTTGCTCAGCAGGGATGGGCACAACCGGGATTCGATGATTCAAAATGGGTCAGGGCCATACCCACTGCCTTACCCTCTCAAAAGATTGTATCGCAGCAAATGCATCCGATTCGGGGGACCATAATCCCTGCAGCGAAAGTGAAAAAATTCAATGACACCCTCTATGTTTTTGACCTCGGGAGAAACATCGCCGGCATCAGTCGGATCACCGTAAACGGGATTCCTGGTACGCATCTTCGGTTGAAACATGGGGAACGCCTCTACCCCAACGGCAGAGTGGACCAGTCCAATATTTCTGTCCATTACCGTCCTACTGACCAGACAGATCCCTATGGTACAGATCTTTACACACTTAAGGGTGGCCTGGAAGAGACCTTTGCACCCCACTTCAATTACAAAGGTTTCCAATATGTGGAGGTCTCATCGGATAAGCCCATCTCTTTGAATGAGAAGAGTCTTGTCGGACTTTTCATGCACAGTGATGTCCCCCAGGTCGGATGGATCCACAGTTCCAATCCAACCTTGAACAAAATCTGGGAGGCAGCCAACAGTTCCTATCTCTCCAATCTCTATGGTTACCCCACCGACTGTCCGCAAAGGGAGAAAAACGGATGGACCGGCGACGGACAAATATCTGTGGAAACCGGGCTTTACAATTTTGATGGCCTGACTGTTTATGAAAAATGGCTGGCCGACCACTGCGATGAACAACAACCCAACGGACTGTTGCCCAACATTATCCCCACATCCGGCTGGGGTTATGACTGGGCCAACGGGCCCGATTGGACCAGCTCACTGGTGATCATCCCTTGGAATGTCTACCTTTTCTATGGAGACGCTCATCTGCTCAGATCGACTTACGACAACATTAAAAGATACGTCGACTACATTCACAGAATCAGTCCGAAAGATCTGACTGATTGGGGTCTGGGAGACTGGATTCCTGTCCGGTCCAAGGCTCCGAAAGAGCTCACCTCCTCATGCTACTACTATGCCGATGCTCTGATTCTCTCCAAAGCCGCCAAGCTCTTCGGGAAAAAGGAGGATGCCGAGAAGTACGGTGAACTGGCACAGAAAATCAGGCAGGCCATCAACCTAAAATACCTCAATCCTGTCAATGGCATTTACGGCAACGGGATGCAGACGGAGCTGGCCGCACCCCTCTTTTGGGGAGTGACGCCCGATGAGCTGCGGGAGAAGGTAGCTGCCAACCTCGCCAATAGGGTGGAAGCCGACAATTTCCACCTCGATGTGGGACTACTTGGCACCAAGGTGTTATTGAATGCACTCAGCGAAAATGGCTATGCCGATGTCGCCTACAAGGTGGCTGCCCAAGAGACCTTTCCCTCATGGGGATGGTGGATTGTCAATGGTGCCACCACCCTTTATGAAAACTGGCCCATCGATGCAAAATCCGATATCTCACTCAACCACATCATGTTTGGAGAGATCAATGCCTGGTACTACAAGGCCCTGGGCGGATTAAAACCCGACCCGGAACATCCCGGATTCAAAAATGTGCTGATTGAACCCCATTTCGTTCCCGGATTGCAACAATTCAGTGCCATTCATAGAGGGCCCCAAGGTGAAATCAGTTCGCAGTGGATGAAAAATGGAAACAAAACCAATTATGATCTGCTCCTTCCACCCAATACCACAGCCACTTTGGTCTTACCCGATGGAAAGCTTACCGTCAACAAGATGTCGATCGAAAAAGCCGACAACATACGGTTCATCTCCCGTTCCTCCGGCAAGGTAACCCTTTCATTGCAGTCAGGAGAATATCATTTTGTCTTTTGATCACAGCAAATCGTACGAATGTGGATGTGCATCACCAGGGTTGGACCTTGTGGTGCGCATCCATCTTCTTCCAGAGGAGACGGTTGTTGCGCATCAAAGGGGGTGATGCGCTGCTATCTTTTCAGAAACCGGGA
>JAJTBP010000392.1 GCA_021286825.1 Marinilabiliales bacterium
GGATCTGATCCCGGTTGTGGTCCCAAACGATCAGCTTCTTCTCAGCGAGTCCATTTTTCTCAAGGATGGGTCCCAGATATCCCTTGACAAAATCACGCTCCTCCACGGCTGAATAATTGCACGATTCCCATTTTTGCACCGCCATCGGCTCATTTTGCACCGACAGTCCCCAAATTGGGATACCCATGGACTCATAGGTCTTGATGAACCGTACATAATGGTTGGCCCACGGGGTACGGTATTGAGGCAAAAGTTTTCCCCCATGCAACAAATCCTTGTTGTCCTTCATCCAGGCCGGTGGGGACCAAGGACTGACAAACAACGGCAGTTTTCCTCCCGCAGCCTGGGTAGCCTTCCGGATGAGCGGAATCTTAAATTTTTCATCGTGCGCAACACTGAAGGAACTGAGGGAAGTATCCTGGTCCGCGACATAACCGTACGAGTCGGATGAAAAATCACAACTCGCAATGTTGGTACGGGCAAAATTATAACCGATGCCTTTGTCCAGGTCATAGTAAGCTTCCATCAACTGCTGCTGTTTGGAAGGGGTCAAGGCTGCAAAAACCTCCGCAGAGGCATCGGTCAGCGCTCCCCCGATACCCGTGAGGGTCTGAAAAGTAAGCTGGGGATCGACAAAAATGCAGACATCACGCTCAGTGGGCTGTTCCATCGGTACAAGCGGAAGCTCTCCAACCCTGGTCAATTGCAGGGCTGTATCCTTGGCGGTGACATAAACCGTTGCTTTCGTACGGAGAACGCCAACCTTTGTGTCAGAATCATGAACCGACTTCTGTGGCTGCTGACAAGCAAGGAGCATCACGGCAGCAACGAAGGAAATGTTTTTTATTCTTTTCATTTTCAATGTATTGAAAAATTTAATGGATCACAAATTACCTTTTCATCGAACCTTCTGATCTTCTGGAAACGGTTGAAACGAGTCGGACAACCGGATAATTTTTAACGCGTTGAAGTTAAAAAAAATGAACCAAACGCTTTCCTTCTGTCCGAAAAATAACCAACGCTTTGGGGGGTTGCAAAGATGAAAGGATGATTACTTTTGTGTGGCCAAAGGATGTCCCATGAAACTATCGACAAAAAGAACCGCATCGATCAAGGAGAAGCTGCATCCCGACAACAGACATCGTGATCCCTACAACTTTGATTTGTTGACGGCTACCACTCCTGCCTTGGGCCAATTTGTGCGGCCCAATCCATTTGGCGTTCCCTCCATCAATTTCTTCGATCCCCTAGCCGTAAAAACCCTTAACCAAGCCCTTCTCCGTCATCATTACGGCATCTCTTATTGGGAGATACCGCCGGGATACCTATGCCCTCCGATCCCTGGACGTGCAGACTACTTGCATTATCTGCACGATCTCTTGCTGGAAAAGGATTTGCAGGAACCAGGGAAAATCCGCGTGTTGGACATTGGAACCGGAGCCAACTGCATCTATCCCTTGCTGGGGCATGCGCTTTTTGGCTGGAATTTCGTCGGTACCGACACCGACGCCAGGGCCATCCATAACGGTCAGACGATCTTGCAAAAGAATGGAATCCCATCGGACCGGATCACCCTAAGGTTGCAGGAGGATCTCCACCATATTTTTAAAAACATGCTCCTGACGGGGGATCGGTTCCAGCTCATGATGTGCAATCCGCCTTTTTATGGCTCAGCTGAGGAAGCATTTCAGGCGACCGATAAAAAATTGCGTCATTTGAGCGGCAGAAAGTCCCCCGGACCGGTACGCAATTTCGGAGGCAAAGGTCACGAACTCTGGTGTGATGGTGGCGAGGTGGGCTTCATCCGGCAGATCATCTCAGAAAGCCGGTTCTATGCACCACAGATCGACTGGTTTACCGTCCTGGTATCCAAAAGCGAACACCTGGAACCAATCCAGCAGATGCTCGCAGAGATCAGCATCGCAGAGGTGCGGATCATCCCAATGGGCCAGGGGAACAAGATCAGCCGGATCGTAGCCTGGAGATATTGATCCTAAGGCAACATCCGCAGAAGTATGTGGAAAGTCGTTCCTTTGCCCGGACTACTCTCGACCCGGATCTCACCCTCCTGCTTGATCACGAACTCCTTGCAAAGAATCAATCCCAAACCCACACTGGGCTCACCTTCCGTACCCGGCCGGCAGTTGTGCGCATCGATTCGGAAGAGCCCTGCCAACATGGTTTCATCCATGCCGATGCCATTATCCCAAATGATCATCTCGACTTTTCCATCCCGGGCAGGTTGAGCCGAAACTCCGATGGAGCCTCCCCTGGGGGTAAATTTGATGGCATTGGTGAGCAGGTTTCCGATGACCGACAGAAGCATGTGTTCGTCTCCCACGATGCAGAGATCTTCCGGTATAGACAGCTGTATATGAATGGATTTGCCTTCGGCCTTGGGTTGATTCTCCGCTACGATTTCCGCAACGAAAGGTGCCAACCGGATCGGAACCGGCGCAAACTGGATCATACCCCGTTGCATGCGTGC
>JAJTBP010000045.1 GCA_021286825.1 Marinilabiliales bacterium
AAAATAGCAACCACCATCAAGATGGTTCCAACTCTTTTAAGAAAATTCATGGTACCCCCTGTTTTCATAATTTTTGTTGTTTGTAAAAAAGTGAATAAATCTCTAGTTTTCATAAATAATCGTTAATGTATCGATTTTTATTTTTCTTTCAAAGTAATGAATTACAGCAAACTAAGAACGAAATCGCCGATGACAACCCATCCGGAGACATGTTGCCAAATTCAGCACAATATTATCGATAAGATTTTTAAAATCCTAATCAATTCTTCATTGAAATCAATTCATCCGAAAAATCGCTTAACAAAAAATAACGATCTATACCTTCAAAGATGGATTGAATGAGAATTAGGTTGCTTCGGTTTTTAAAAAATCTCAACTAAAATTAACAATTCTTTTCTTTAAGATGCTTTGGCTGTGGGAAAGGTTGCTTTGTTGTGATAAAAAAATGAAAAATTTTATAAAAAAGTTTTCCAACCCAAACCTTCTGGAAAAACCAAAGCACTGCATTTTGCAAATCAATTCTAATACAGTTGTTTATAAAGTAGAATCCTTGCAACAATATTATGCATTACGGCCCAAAAAAACAAATTTTAATCCGATTTTTTAACATGCTTCAGCCAATCTGAATGCGAAGATCAGACCCTGATGGAAGGTGGGGCTATTCGTACCAGAAGGGCTGCCTGTGAAGTCGTCAGGCAGGGATAATTTTCTGAACGGCTACCTCAATTCTCCGGATGCTCTCTTCCTTCCCGAGGACACCACATATTTCGAAAATGTCGGGACCAAAACTGCCACCTACCAGACAAAGCCGCAAAGAATTCATGATGGTTCCGAAGTTCCATCCTTTCTGGTTGACAAAGGAGGAGAATTCGTTCTTCAGGGCAACTGGTTCCCAAATGACCACCTGTCCGAAAAAACGGGCAATCTCGGCCATCATCTCTGGCACATCATCCTTCCAGCGTTTGGCGACAATTTTTTCATCGTAGCCTTGGGGAGCCTCAAAGAAGAAGAAACCCTGATCCCAGATCTCCTGAACGAAGGTACAGCGCTCACGCACCATCCCGACGACTTTCAGCACCAGGTCCCGATCGGTTGCAATTCCTCTGGCTGCCAATAGCGGCATAAACATTTCGACCAGCTCATCTGCTGCGGTGCGCATCATGTACTGATGATTGAACCACCGGGTCTTTTCGGGATCAAACCGGGAGCCCGATTTGCCCACTCTTTCCAGGGTAAAACCGGCGATAAGTTCCTGCATTGAAAAGATCTCCTGCTCGGTGCCGGGATTCCATCCCAAGAGGGAAAGCATGTTGATAAAGCCATCTCTCAGGTAGCCATCTTCTCGATAACCCCTGGAGACATCCCCTGTGACAGGATCTTTCCAGGCCAGCGGAAAGACGGGAAAGCCCAATTGATCCCCATCACGTTTGCTCAATTTCCCCTTTCCGGCTGGTTTAAGGATCAGGGGAAGGTGGGAGAATTCAGGCATGGTATCTTCCCATCCAAAGGCCTTGTATAGCAGAACATGCAAGGGAAGGGAAGGGAGCCACTCTTCTCCCCTTATGACATGTGTGATCTCCATCAGGTGGTCATCGACGACGTTGGCCAAATGGTAGGTTGGCATGCCATCGCTTTTGTAGAGGACCTTGTCATCGAGCTGATCCGTATTGAAACGGACATTTCCTCGAATGAGGTCTGTCTTTTCAACCATCACATGATCCGGCATTTTGAAACGAATGACATAGTGGTCTCCCCGCCCGATGCGTTCGGCACATTCGGCAGCCGTGAGCGAAAGTGAATTGATCAGTTGATTGCGGGAAACATTGTTGTAGGTAAACGTCTCCCCCTTGGCCTCGGCTGCTGAACGCAGCACATCCAGTTCATCGGCTGTGTCGAAGGCAAAATAGGCATGACCTGAATCCACAAGTTGTTGGGCGTAGGCCGCGTATATCTCTTTCCGTTCGCTTTGACGGTAGGGAGCATGCGGACCACCTTCCCTGGGTCCTTCATCGATGGTAATACCACACCAATCAAGGGCTTCCATGATGTATTCCTCAGCGCCGGGCACGTACCTCGTCTGATCCGTGTCTTCAATTCTCAACAGGAAGTCCCCGCCATGATGTCTGGCAAAGAGATAGTTGAACAATGCTGTTCGCACCCCTCCGATGTGAAGTGGGCCCGTCGGACTCGGCGCAAACCGAACTCTTATACGCTTTTCCATATAGATGTATTTGAATGCTGAAAAAGACATTGAATCAACAAATTTCCGAAATGGATAGGGCCGTGCTCTTTCGCTATCATCGAGAAAAATCTCCAATTGCACGGATGATCTGAATCTACGAGCCGTGGAGGGAGTACCGGTATCCTATCAAAAGGCTATCCACCTTTATTTTTTCAGACTGGAATGGATAGGGTAAATTGAGCCCTTCGAGAACTTCAAATGTCTGTTTCGTATGCTGTTAGAAATTATCATATGCTGAAATGGCTTCATCCCTTAGTGAAAAGAGGAATCCCCACACTGTTTATCTGGATGGATTTGCAACGGCAATCCACCATCGTTTATTTGACCACTACATTGACAATCTTTCCGGGAACGACAATCATTTTGGCAACCGAAAGTCCTTCAAGCCATTTTTTGGCGAGATCGCTTTCCAGTACGGAAGATTCAATTTCAGCCACGGAAAGGCCCACCGGCAGTTCCAGTTTGAATCTCACTTTTCCATTGAAAGAAACCGGATATTCCACTACCTCTTCTGTTAGGTAGGCAGGAACAAATTGTGGCCATGGGCAGATACCAATGCTTCCTTGGTTGCCATTGAGCGACCAGAGTTCCTCGGCAAGATGGGGAGCAAAAGGCGCCAAGACCTGATAAAAGGTATTGGCCGTTTCAGGGGTTACCTTTCCCACCTTGTAACAGTGGTTGGTAAACATCATCATTTGAGAGATGGCAGTATTGAACTTCATCTCTTCTATGTCTTCACCCACTTTCTTGAGGGTTTGATGGAGCGCTTTCAAGGTCTCCTTGGATTCTTCCGTCAGGGTAAGATTCCCGGGTTCACCAAAGAACGTGGCTACCCTTCTCAGAAAGTTGTAAACTCCCTTCACGCCATTTTCGGTCCAGGGTTTTGTCGCATCCAACGGTCCAATAAACATTTCATACAAGCGAAGCGAATCGGCACCGAATTTTTCAACCACATCATCCGGGTTGACAACATTCTTCAACGATTTGGACATTTTGGCGACGATCTGATGCAACTCTTCTCCAGTCTCAAGATGGTAATATTTGCCCTCTTTTTCATGTACCTGATCGGAAGGGACTTTGGATCCGGAAGCCGTCTCATAGGCAAAAGCCAGAATCATCCCTTGATTGAACAACTTTTGAAAAGGTTCATTGGTAGATACGATACCCAAATCGAACAGCACCTTGTGCCAGAACCGACTATAAAGTAAGTGCAGAACCGCATGTTCTGCCCCACCGACGTACAAATCGACCGGCATCCAGTAATTCTCCTTAGCCTTTGCAAAGGGCTCATTTTCATTCCTGGGATCGATGAACCGAAGGTAATACCAGCAGGAACCTGCCCATTGCGGCATGGTGTTGGTCTCTCTTCGTCCTTTGCGACCCTGCTTGTCGGTAACGGTTAACCACTCTCCGGCATTGGACAACGGAGATTCGCCAGTCTCTCCGGGCTGATATTTCTCAACCTCCGGGAGACGAAGAGGAAGCTCCATTTCATCCAGCAGTGAGATTTCACCATCTTCCCAGTGAATGACCGGGAAGGGTTCTCCCCAATAGCGCTGCCGGCTGAAGAGCCAGTCACGCAACTTATAATTGACTGTGGCTTTCCCGAGTCCGGCTTTTTCCAGCCATTCGGTCACCTGTTTGATTCCCTCTTCTTTGGTCAGCCCATTCAGTTGAATTCCCATTTCCGGATTGGCGGAGTTGATGTACACACCGTCTTCGCTCCAGCAGGCATCTCCCGCAAGCACCTTTGAACGGTTTTCGGGAGTGGTACGCTCCTGTGGATCAAGGATACAGACTACAGGCAGATCATATGTTTTGGCAAATTCAAAGTCCCTTTCATCGTGGGCAGGAACTGCCATGATGGCGCCTGTTCCATAACCCATCAGTACATAGTCGGCAACCCATACCGGAATCTCCTTCCCGTTGAGCGGGTTGATTGCATATCGTCCGGTAAAAACACCCGACTTCACCTTGGCAAGATCGGTCCTGTCGAGATCACTTTTCAGGGCGGCATGGGTAATATACTGCTCAACAGCTTTCTTTTGATCATCGGTTGTGATGGCAGCAACTAGTTCGTGCTCGGGTGCAATGACCATGTAGGTGGCCCCAAACAGCGTATCCGGACGGGTGGTATAGACCCTCAACTGCTTATCCAAACCGGCTAGTTTGAAATCTACTTCGGCACCCGTCGACCGACCAATCCAGTTGCGTTGCATCTCCTTGACACCTTCCGGCCAGTCCAAGCCATCCAATCCTTCCAGTAAACGCTCGGCATAATGGGGAATCCGGAGCATCCACTGCTTCAAGAAACGTCGTTCCACCTCTTTGGTGCCACACTTTTCATGCGAACCATCGTTGAGCACCTCTTCATTTGCACAGACGGTTTTGCAGTTCCGGCAATACCAAACCTGCGCTTCACCATAGTAAGCCAACCGTTTTTGATCCACAAAATTTCTTACGGCTGCCAATCCGACAGACTTTATCTCTTCGGGAATGGTCAGTTCGCTGATCGGCCGGCCCTTTCCCAAGGCAGCGTCGAACCAGGTACCATACAATTTGGTGAAAATCCATTGGGTCCACTTGAAATAGTCCGGATCGGTGGTATTGATCTCGCGATCCCAGTCATAACTCAAACCCAGTGACTGAATCTGACGACGAAAATTGTCACAGTTCCTTTGTGTCGTGGTGGCGGGGTGGGTACCGGTCTGAATGGCATATTGCTCAGCAGGCAGACCAAAGGCGTCCCATCCCATCGGATGAAGTACGTTGAATCCCTTGCTTCGTTTGTAACGACAAATGATGTCAGTTGCAGTATAGCCTTCAGGATGCCCTACATGAAGCCCAGCGCCGGAAGGATAGGGAAACATATCCAGACAATAAAATTTCGGTTTGGAAAAATCATCCACCGTCTTAAAACTCTTGTTGTCAGCCCAATATTGCTGCCATTTGGCTTCAATGGCCCTGAAGTTATATTCCATTTTCTGTGAACTTTTTGAATAGAAATTGCCGACGAAAATACGATTATTATCCCGAAAAATGAGGCAGTTTGGCTCATTTTCTTAAATCCGGACCAGAAGGAAAGCTCCAACAGAATCCATTCCAAAGTGGAAACGACCATGCAAAAAAGGAGCAGCAACTGCCAAAAATGCCCTCTGGACAACTGGAACGTACAACAATTGTTCTGCCACTATTGCTTACATATTTATTAAAATCTGACAAAAAATCGATGTTTAACTTACAAATTGAAATCAAAAAAGGGCAGAAAACATAAAAAGAAATAAATTTGGAAAAACACATTAACACTTTGATTATCTAAGTTTTAATGACATAATTCACATAAATGGGATTCCGTATCTCCAAAAAACAATCTAATTTTGATCATTGATTTTTTACAAAACAAAACCATCTAAATCAAAGATGCCATGAACGCAGGAATCGAAAAATTTATGGAGGAGTTGAAGAGCCGGACACCCGGTGAATCAGAATTCCACCAGGCGGTAAGAGAAGTTGTTGAAACCGTGTGGGACTTTTACGATGCGAACCCAAGATACAAACAGGCTAAGATTCTGGAGCGAATGGTTGAACCTGAGCGCACCATCCTTTTCCGGGTACCCTGGATGAACGATTTGGGAGAAGTGGAAATCAACCGTGGCTACAGGGTTGAATTCAACAGCACACTTGGTCCTTACAAGGGTGGATTGAGATTTCACAAGAGTGTCAACCTAAGCATATTGAAGTTTCTGGGATTTGAGCAGACATTCAAAAACAGTCTGACGACCCTTCCGATGGGAGGTGGCAAAGGGGGTTCCGACTTCAGTGCCAAAGGGAGAAGTGACAATGAAATCATGAGATTTTGCCAATCCTTTATGACAGAACTTTGTCGCCACATTGGTCCGAATACAGACGTTCCGGCGGGAGACATCGGTGTAGGTGGCCGCGAGATTGGTTATCTTTTCGGACAATACAAAAGAATACGGAATGAGTTTACAGGTGTGCTGACCGGCAAGGGACTTGGTTGGGGCGGTTCGCTGATTCGTCCGGAAGCCACAGGATTTGGAGCCGTTTACTTCGTCCAACACATGCTGAAGGAGATGGGAAAAGAGCTGAAAGGCATGACGGTTTCCGTTTCCGGTTTCGGTAATGTTGCCTGGGGGGCCATCAAAAAGATCGATGAGCTCGGCGGCAAAGTAGTCACCATTTCCGGACCTGACGGTTACGTTTACGACCCTGCTGGCATTTCTGGCGAGAAAATCGATTATCTGCTTGACCTAAGGGCTACCAATAATGATGTGGTTGCTCCATATGTAGAGGTTTTCCCGGGATCCTCCTTCTTCCCACAGACCAAGCCGTGGGTTCAAAAAGTTGACATTGCCCTCCCCTGCGCCTGTGAGAATGAATTGGATGAAAACGACGCACGCACATTGGTTGCCAATGGTTGCTTCCTCATCGGGGAGGTTTCCAACATGGGATGTACTGCAGGTGCAGTCAACTACTTCCTGGACAACAAAGTGACCTATGCACCCGGTAAGGCTGTGAATGCCGGTGGTGTGGCTGTATCGGGACTCGAAATGTCTCAAAACAGCATGCGTTACAATTGGACCAGGGAAGAGGTCGATGAAAGACTCCACATCATCATGCACGATATCCATGAGACCTGTCAGAAATATGGTCGGGAAGGAAATTACATCAACTACGTGAAAGGAGCCAACGTCGGCGGCTTTGTCAAAGTAGCCGATGCCATGCTAGCACTTGGCCTTGTTTGATTCTTCTTTGCCCATTTGATTGAACCCGGATGTTCCACCATGAACATCCGGGTTCATTTTTTGTATCCACTTGTATCATAAGTATTTGTTGAGGATCAATGATGGATTTCGATCCGCTTAATCTTCCCTTTTCCCCTGGTATCTGTTTGACATAAATTTTAACCGGATTTAGATGCCTTAAGGCCCGCAAACCAGGCGGAACCCTTTAGTTTTTAACCTTGAAGCTAACTTAGATATAACATTGGCTTAACCTAACTGACGGGGCGCTTGTTTAATTTTGTTCCAAATATGCTTTTATGTTTGTAGACAGCCATTCCCACATATATTCTGCCGACTTCAGCCTCGATCGTGATGAGGTGATCACCCGTGCACTGGAAGCAGGTGTGGAAAGAATTGTGTTGCCAAACATTGACAGCTCATCGGTCAAGCCGTTGCTGGACCTGACAGACAACCTTCCGGGACTTTTCTTCCCATTGGTCGGATTGCATCCCACCTCGGTAAAGGAAGATTTCCGCAAAGAGCTTCAAATACTGGAATATTGGTTAGGCAAGCGAAAATTTTATGGCATCGGGGAGATCGGTATTGATCTTTTTTGGGACAAATCCTTCCTGGAAGAACAGATTGAGGCCTTTGTTACCCAGACACGCTGGGCCATCGAGCGTAACCTTCCCATCGTCATTCACGTCAGGGAATCCTTCCGAGAAGTAATGACTGAACTTCGAAAAGTCTATACACCCGGACTCAAGGGGGTATTCCACAGTTTTACCGGAGATCTTGCCCAGGCAGAAGAGATCATTGATCTGGGATTCAAGATTGGCATCAATGGCATTGTTACCTTTAAAAACGCAGAACTGAGCAAAACGGTACAGCAGATCGACCCGCGCCATTTGCTGCTGGAAACCGACTCTCCCTGGCTGGCACCCGTTCCCCATAGGGGCAAGCGCAACGAATGTTCCTACATCGTCATGGTTGCCGAAACCATTGCGCAACTCCAGCAAACCAGTGTTGAACAGATCGCGGAAATCACGACCCGCAATGCCCGTGAACTCTTCAGCATCTAAGGCAGACTCCAACGCTTCCCAAGTCCCGTCAGTTTGCCGCTGAAAGGAAAATGGCCTGTCAGACTATCCCCTGCCATCCACACGCTTTGACAAGAATTTCCCTATCTTTGTTTCTCCACTTCCAATCTACAGAAGATGTCCCCAATCGACAAGTCTGCCATTCTGATCATCTATACCGGAGGCACGATCGGGATGCGGGAAGATCCCGTTACAAGGACTTTGGCTCCCATGAAATTTGAGCTGTTGCTCGACGAGATTCCGGAACTGAACAAACTGGATTATTCGATCTCCTCCATCACCTTCAATCCGCCCATTGATTCTTCCAACATGACACCGGCCATCTGGACTAAGCTTGCCCGGACCATTGAAAAGAATTACAGCCGGTATGACGGTTTTGTGATCCTGCACGGCACAGATACCATGTCCTATACCGCCTCTGCCCTCAGTTACATGTTTGAGAACCTCGACAAACCCGTAATCATGACCGGTTCCCAGTTGCCCATCGGCGTCCTGAGAACCGACGGCAAGGAGAATCTGATTACGGCAGTTCAAATTGCTGCCGCAAAAAAAGAGGGGAAATCGGTGGTGCCTGAGGTATGTGTCTATTTTGACTCGCAATTGTTCAGGGGGAACAGGACAACCAAAAAAGATTCAGCCCATTTCAGTGCCTTTGCCTCCTATAACTATCCAGCCCTTGCCAAGGCAGGCGTGGACATCGTTTACAACCATGAAAAGATCAACTACCCCAAGAACAAGGGATTGCTGAAGATCAACACCAATGTGGACGATCGTGTGGTAGTGGTGAAAATGTTTCCGGGTTTGAACAACCAATATTTTGATTCTATTCTCCAGTTGCCTGGATTAAAGGGAGTTGTACTTGAATCTTACGGGTCCGGCAACATGCCTACTTCAGGTTGGTTGATTACTTCCCTGCGCAAAGCTGCCAGAAAAGGGATTGTCTTGCTGAATGTCTCCCAATGCCCTGGAGGCAAGGTGATGATGGGTCATTATGAGACCAGTCTGGCCTTAGAACAGGCAGGCGTCATCAGCGGACAGGACATAACGGTTGAGGCAGCTGTGACCAAACTGATGTTTCTGCTTGGGCAGAACCTTTCCCTGGAGGATACGAAACATTACCTCGGGAAAAACCTGAAAGGGGAGATCGAAGCCTGAAAGAACTTATTCAGGCTTTACCAGCGACAAATAGAGTTCTTCGAGTTGTGCCGGGGCAATCTGCGCCGGGGCATCGTTCATCACATCTCTGCCAGAATTGTTCTTGGGGAATGCAATCACATCCCGAATGGAATCCAGTGCTGCAAAGAGGGAGACGAGCCGGTCAAATCCAAAGGCAATACCTGCATGGGGCGGTGCTCCGAATTTGAAGGCATTCATCAGGAATCCAAACTGTTCTTCAGCGGCCTCTTTTGTAAAACCAAGGATCGAGAACATTTTGGCTTGTAAGCTGCTATCAAAGATCCGAACCGATCCACCACCAATCTCCACACCATTGATTACCAAGTCATAGGCATTGGCCCTTACTTTCCCCGGATGGGTATCCAACAAGGGGATATCCTCTGGTTTTGGAGAGGTAAAAGGATGATGCATTGCAAAGAAGCGCTGTGTCTCTTCATTCCATTCCAACAGCGGGAAATCGATGACCCAAAGCGGTTTGAAATTCTCCTTGTCAAGCAAGCCACATTGCCTTCCCATTTCCAGCCTGAGGGAGGAGAGCACCGGCAAGGCTTTTTCCCGCTTCCCAAATGTTAGCAGGAGAAGGTCTCCAGGTTTGGCATCAAAACGGGAAGCCCAGCCTTGCAGTTCTTCGGGAGAAAAGTATTTGTCGACCGATGATTTGACACCACCGTCCTCATTCACTTTGGCGTAGATAAGCCCAGTACCTCCAATTTGTGGTCGTTTGATAAACTCTGTCAAGGCATCCAGTTGTTTGCGCGTGTATTCGCCACAACCGGTTGCGCAGATGCCACCCACATATTCTGCCTCATCGAAAAGTTTAAAGTCTTTACCCTTGACAAGATCGGTAAGTTCATGGATAATCATGCCGAATCGCAGATCAGGCTTATCGTTGCCATATTTTTCAAAGGCTTCCGCAAAGGTCATCCTCGGAAAATCCGTGATGTCAATTCCCTTGATCTCTTTGAAAAGATGCTTGGTCAATCCTTCAAACATGTTCAGCACATCTTCCTGATGCACATAGGACATCTCGCAATCGATCTGGGTAAATTCAGGCTGACGGTCGGCCCGTAGGTCTTCGTCACGAAAACATTTGACAATCTGGTAATATCTGTCAAACCCGGCAACCATCAACAGTTGTTTGAAAAGTTGCGGAGATTGTGGCAAGGCATAGAATTGATTGGGATTCATTCGGGAGGGTACCACAAAATCACGGGCACCTTCCGGGGTGGAGCGGATGAGAACAGGAGTCTCTGTTTCGATAAATTGTTTGCTGTCAAGGTAATTTCTGGTGACATGGGCCATCTTGGCCCGAAGTTCCAGATTTTTCCGGACACTCTCACGACGGAGATCGAGATAGCGGTATTTCATCCGTAACTCATCTCCTCCATCCGTATCCTCCTGAATGGTAAAAGGAGGCGTAACCGCACTGTTAAGCACTGTCAGACCGGACAGATGCAATTCGACCTCCCCGGTAGGAATTTTTGGATTTTTACTGGATCGTTCCCTGACGATCCCTTTTGCCTGTACTACAAACTCGCGGCCCAGGGAGGATGCTGTTTTTCTTACCTCTTCATCGGAATGATCATCCACCACCAGCTGGGTGATGCCATAGCGATCGCGAAGATCAAGAAAAGTCATCCCTCCCAGATTTCTGACCGTTTGAACCCAACCGGCAAGAATTACCTCCTGCCCTATATTTTCAGTGCGTATTTCGCCGCAAGTATGATTTCTGTACATTTGTATGCGATTGAATTTTTTCAGCCGGCTAATTTACAAAACAAAAAGATGATTCATCTCCACGATGATGAATTTTTCATGAAAAGAGCTCTGGCAGAGGCAGGGCAGGCTTATCAGGAAGGGGAAGTTCCTGTTGGGGCAGTTGTGGTATGCAACGACCAGATCATTGCCCGGGCACACAACCAGACCGAATGTTTATCGGACGTGACAGCCCATGCTGAGATGCTGGCCATTACGTCTGCCAGCAGTTGGTTGGGTGGCAAATATCTCAACGATTGTACCCTTTACATCACACTGGAGCCTTGTGTCATGTGTGCCGGGGCATTGGGTTGGTCCCAGATTGGCAGAATCGTCTGGGGTGCCTCAGACCCTAAACGTGGCTTTCAGCGCTTCGCCCCGAATGCGCTACACCCCAAAACAAAATGGACAGAGGGTGTGTTGTCTGAACCTTGTGAAGAACTGATGAAACGGTTTTTTGAAGAAAAACGATGACATTATTTCCATTCGAATTTCTTTTTCTCATCAAATTGGGTTAACTTGTATCAAACCGGACCACCTGGTTTGCCCCTGACACATAAGCCTCAATTACCTTCCGATAAACTGACCGGGCAAATCCAGGAAATCTCCTGTCATTCAATCTTATTCACCAGACATTTCACTCCTGTCTGAGACTGTACCGCTTTGGAACAGACGGGAAATGTCATGTCAAAAAATCAGCCAGGCATGATAAGCGCACTGATTGCAGGAATATTCATCTATTCTGCTCCTTTCCGATCTGCAACCGAGACTACAGAAAGGAAACATTTAGCCGGAGAGCCGGTCATGGCTCAAACCCAAACCCTGACCTTGCTCAATTCTCCCCTCGACGCAGCCGACTGCAAAGGAAACAAAGTAACTTTTGCCGTCACGGTAGGGGGAGGAACGGGCCCGATTCATTGTGTATGGAAGCGGAAAAGACCTTCAGATTCAGGATTTTCTGCTTTTGGTGCTGCTGATTCACTCAAGTTGCCGGTGTACAACATTGGCGTTGGGACGGAAGCACCGGATGGCACCCAATATTGTGCCGTGGTTTCCGATCAATTGACAACGCTTCTTTCTGCCTCCGCCCGACTGACCGTTAACCAAATCACCGCCATTGCCCCAACAGGCACTGCCGTCTATTCACTGAATCAGGGAGATAATCTTTCGCTTACCGTTAACACAGGTGGTCATCTCCCCACTGGATTTCAATGGATCAGAAAATACAGCAATTATGATTGGAGAGATGTGACAGACCATTCATCTGTCTCCGGGAGCAATGGCCAGAGCCTCTTCTTCACCAAAATTGCTTTAGCCGATTCTGGCATTTACAAGGTTAGGGTTACCTTTCCAACAATCGATGAAAATCACTGTGTGGAGACATCCTCCATCACCCGCACCATCCATGTCCAGCCGATTATCGATTTGCGTGGTCCGGTCTTCACGGATCTGAATCCGGAGACCGTCCCCATCTGTCCGGATGCCATCACGGAAGCCATATGGAACGATTTTTCCGGGTCGGTATCCCCGGAAGGCTATCGCGGCTTTCTGCTGGCTGAACATAGCCAGCTATTTGATCTTTCGGCCACACACTTCTCAGACGACATATCCCCGTCAGGGAATCTTGTTCTGCATTGGAGCATCTATCGAGTGGGATCTGCAAACACACCCTTACTGGATAGCAGCGGAATTCCATTGATCAACCAGACAGGACAAATTTCCAATCATGACCATGCCATACAATTCCCGGCTCCGGCTACTGGAACGTTGCGTTACAACCTCATTTTCTGGCTTGAAGATGAATCCGGAAACTTAACGCCCGAAGCGAAAAGACACACCATTGAGTTGGTTCTGTATGCTCCTCCTGAGCTGGTTCAGGCATTTTAAAGAAGTATACCGGTTCTGCAGACAAAAAAATAAGCGTGTGAATAAACCCAACATTAAATCAATCCATACTTAAATCCCAACCACATGAACACCCTTCGCAATTTGATTTCGAAGTTCACAGCAAAAAATCTGCTGTTTCTTTTCGTCCTGGTTTTCGTCTCTACTGAATTCCAATCCTTAACGTTTGGTCAAACCATCCCGCGATTGCCTACTTGTCCTGATTCTCCCTTGAAACCGATGGCAGGGAAAAATTACACCTATGCTGTCACGGTACCTTCCCCCTACACCACCCCTCAAAGTTTTGACTGGTTTGTGACGGATGATCCGGGATTTATCGCGGGTTCGTTGCTGCTAACCACCCATATCCTGCCGAATGACAAGGAATTCATCGATGCCGGGAGTGGTTATCACAATCCATCGGACGGAACCAACTCCATCACCATCCGATGGACTGGAAAATCCGCACAGAACGCCCGAACGAAGCCCTATTTTCTGGTCATCCAATACAAGGGAACGAATGGGACCACCTGCGAAGCCATGAACCTACGGGCATACAAGATCGAGCCTTTCAATGCCTTTACACTGGATCTTACCAACATGCAATCGGGCACCGATCTGGGTTTGAACGGATCGAACGGAGCAGTGGAAGCTCATTTGTGTGCCAAAGATCTGGTCTCAGCCAGTTATGATGGAACAAAGATGGTCTATGACTATGGAACCAACGAGTTGATTTTTAAAGTTGTGGCTGCCAACTTTTCGGGTGGCTGGAAACCATCTGTTAAAGTGTCGGGATTGGCTGGTTCTCAAAGTATTGGCGAAGTGGAGTGGTCCACAACCACCACCTTTTCTGGAAGTAACCCCTTTACGCGAAGTGGAGACATCTGGACTGCTCAAAACAAGATCCCGGCACCCGCTGACAACATCACGGAAGATGGGGAGGTTGTTTATGTCCGGGTTACCCTACAGAACCATGATTATGAAGGGACCACAGATACAGCCATAACACTTGCCCTGAATGGAGTTACAGATGATGGCGATGAGGATGTGCATTATGCGGATTGCAAGCCTGATGGCTATTCCAATGATGTGGCAACCCAAATCATTCTTGCCAGACCTGTCCTCACAAGCAATACAGGTACTCCAGCACAATCCTTTTTGCCCTGATCGGGTTTAGTTCCCAGGATCAGAACTGATGACTTGATGCCATTGAAGGTGCTTGGAGACAACCCGATCTGGTATAAGCCAATGAAATTGTCACGCTTTCCTTTGTTTGCAATGAATGCTCAAAACAGGTTTACTCACTCGGTCGTTTCTATGTCTTTCGACAATGATTTGCTATTTGTCGGACCTGTCCGGACAAAAATTGGCAAGTCTTTACGTCGGGTCTTCCACATCATTTTGTGTAGCCACTCCTGCCGAGATGACCCTTCATTGGGAAATCTTTGAGGGTATCTTTCGATCCGGCAAAACCGACAGTAGTCAAGTCCGGTTCCTTTCCCCCTTGCAAGACAACTGTTTGAAGTTGACATTTGAAAAACCAGGCATTTATTGGGTCAGTGTGACAGCCATCAATGCAACCGGATGCTCCAATTGCAAGGTCTTTCCGGTGGAGGTCAGAAGCGAACACCCTCCATTTGCACGGGATGATTATGTCTATACCGACTGGTTGTCGGACATCACCTTCTCTCCCCTCGCCAATGATTATGATCCAGGTAATGATTTGGATTCGACCAGTTTCCAAATGTTATCCCAACCCCTGAGCGGAAAAATATTTGCCCTGCGATCCGGCATTATCAAATATGAACCGCAAAGAAGGGTAGGTGGAGCCGAAGTCATTGCCTATCGGGTTTGTGATGCCAGAAATCAGTGCGACACAGCCAACATCAACATCCTCATCCGAGAGCCTGAAATCTATCTGCCGGAAGCCATATCCCCCAATGGAGATGGGAAGAATGAATATTTTGTCATTGGAGGTTTGGAAAAATACCCCCATTCGGAATTGACAATTTACAGCAGAGATGGCACCCTGGTCTATCATAGCAACGATTACCAGAACGACTGGCCGGAAAGGAATCATGACAAAACCGATGTCTCCGGTGGCACCTATTATTATGTCTTTCATCCGGGGGGTACCTCCCGATTCATCAAAAGATTTTTGTTTGTCTCGCAATGAACGAAGAGGAAGACCAGGTCTTCCGCAACACCATCGCTAATGAAGCAGATAGACAAATCCCTTGATGTATTTCTCTGTTCCGCCCAAGTGCAAGACATAATAATAGGTACCCGTCGGCAGCAGCGTGCCATCACTCAAGGAGGAGTTGAAGGCTTTACCAGACCAATCGTTCTGATAATCCATGGATTTGTATACCAATTGCCCCGCTCTTGAATAGATCAGCAATGATGAGTTTTTATAATCTTCGATGCCTTTGATTACGAAAAATTCGTTGTGCCCATCCCCATTGGCTGAGATTGCCTCAGGCACCCAAACCGGTCCGTCAAAGATATCCACGGTAACAATCGCTGTATCACACATGTTTACGGTGTTGCAAACCTGGTATACAAATTGGTCAACAGCTGCTTTTCTCGTTTTCGGAGAGTAAATGACAATGCCATTGTCACCCATTCTGGCTGTGCCGTAAAGCGGTTGTTGCAGAATGGTAACCGAATGCCGGTCGATGGCATTCTGTGCGTCGAAATCATTGTTAAGCACGTGAATATGGACAGAATCTACCCATGAAGTCCGAATGTAATCCGCATTGGCAATCAGATTACCGCTATCAAACGGATAGGGGAAGGTCTTCAGCGACTTACATCCAAACTGATCTGTCACCTCCAGTGAATAGATGGCAGCTCCGCGAATCAATGCCTGAGATTTGGTTGGATCACCCACTATTTCTCCCTTTTGGGTTGTCCATTTAAATTTCAGTCCCAATCCTGTGGAGACTGTACCATCTATCAAAGTGGTACCATCCTTGTTGGGGGTTTTGGAATAATAGATGCCCGCCACCGGAGCATTGCTGAACTTGACTTGAACGGTGTCATATCCCACGTTCCCCACGTTGTCCGTTGCCGTCAGCAGCACCCTGATCGTTGCTGGGAGCGGACCTGTGTATCCCGGTTGAAGTGCAAGGGATGTTTTGACCCCGTTGGGTGCCGAGAGTATACCACCAGGATCCAGCATGTTCCATTTGAAGGTAAGTCCCGACCCGGTGGATGCAGATGCGTCCAACCAGTAGGTATTGCATACCCCGACTATGGTATCCCTTCCGGCAACTGCCTGAACAGCACTGGAAACCACCCGGATGTATCCCGCCTTCATGTTTTTACAACCGGTAGAATTGAAAGCAGTTACGGTGAAATAAAAGTCTCCCTTCTTTTTCC
>JAJTBP010000393.1 GCA_021286825.1 Marinilabiliales bacterium
TTGAGTTGCGTCACATTGGCATGGAAGTCATCCGGGTTGCCGATTCCGTAAATGCAAGAGACAGAGGAGACCACTACGATGTCCCTCCTGCCGGAAAGCAAAGAAGAGGTGGCAGCCAGCCGGAGTTTTTCAATCTCCTTGTTGATGGAAAGGTCTTTTTCGATGAAAGTATCGGTAACGGGGAGGTAAGCCTCCGGCTGGTAATAGTCATAATAGGAGACAAAATACTGAACTGCGTTCTCTGGAAAGAACTGTTTCATCTCTCCATAAAGCTGTGCGGCCAACGTTTTGTTGTGGCTCAGGATCAGCGTGGGTCGCTGAACCTCCTGAATCACATTGGCCATGGTGAAAGTCTTGCCGGAGCCAGTCACTCCAAGCAACGTTTGGTAAGGAATGCCACTCTTGACACCCTCACTCAGTTGGGCAATCGCCTGCGGTTGATCCCCTGTTGGAACGAAGTCAGCTGTAATCTTGAATTCCACATTAAATCATTTTACAGATGAATGAAAAGCATCCCGGCCGAAAGCTCAAATGCCATGACCTGATCAGGCATCCTGGTTGCCCCGCAATCTCGAAGCAAACCCTATCCAACCTATTATACCGACAAGAAGATTCCCGGTTTCAATTCACTTCCCGTCTCCTGTCTCCTGTCTCCTGTCTCCCGTCTCCCGTCTCCTGTCTCCCGTCTCCCGTCTCCTGTCTCCCGTCTCCCGTCTCCCGTCTCCTTCATCCCAGTTCCGCCTCGTAATAAGGGGTCACATTGGTGGCCATCATACCGGCCGCTTCAGCAGCCTGCATGCCCAAAACACTGTCTTCGAAGACCTGACAATGAAGAGGATCGACACCCAACAGCTCAGCGGCCTTGAGGAAGGTATCCGGATGGGGTTTGTGATGAACCACATCCTCTGCCGCCACGATGTGCTCAAAACAGTGCCGGACGCCTGACAATTCCAGAGTCCGGATTGCATATTGCCTGGATCCTCCGGTACCGCAGGCCATCGGCAGTTTGCCGGCATGGGCCTTGATGATCGACACAACGGGTTCAATGGGTTTCGCGAGGTGTATGTTGTTGATGAAATGCTGTTCCTTTTTCTCGGAAAATTCCCTGGGATCAAAATCCAGTCCGAATTTCTCCTTCAGAATGCAACAGGTCTGGTAGGCTGGTATGCCACTCAGGCTGTAGAACAACTCAGAGCTGATTTCGAAACCATACTCTTTGGCTGTCTCCTGATAGGCCAGCCGGTGAATCGGCATGGTATCAGAAATGGTTCCGTCAATATCAAAAATCAATCCCTTCGCCTTGGGATCCACCTTCAGGGTCTCTTTTTCCAACGTCATACAATTTAACTTTCAGGCAAAAATAGTGATTTTAAGGGTAGGCGCAGAGGGATACGGCCCAAAGGACAAAAAAGGGGCAAGGGTCAAGGCAGTCATGACAATTTTTGCTAATTTGCATCCAATTGAAAGGCCGCATTCCGGCGCAAGCTTTGCATGGAAACACACGAACTCTATTTGCCCATGTTGGTTCCCCTGTGGGCCATCTTCATTGGACTGGCTCTTGTTGTGGTGGGATTTGTTGACAAAAAGCCACGATTTACCTATGGCGGCTGGATGATCTTATGCCTGAGCGGGTTGTATTCCCTTTATGCCAACCTCTTCCTGTTGCCCTCGGTCTCCGTTGTCCCCGGTTCTCCGCTGATGGAAACAGCATCACAACTTCAGGTCACCGGTTGGCTCAATGTTGCCGGAGCATTTCTGGCATTGGCCTCCCTGCTCTTCCTCTATTTCAAGAAAAGACGTTATTTGCTGCTGGCCGTGCTAACGCTCGCCTTTTTCATCCTTCAGTTTTTCGAATATTACCATTTGCTTCAGAAACCAAAGTAAATTGTCAGCGTAGTATCAACCATCCATATCCACAAAAAATGACCAACGACATCAACGGATTCTGGGAAATACTGAAGATTGTCTTGCCGGCAATCATCGTTTTCATCACAGCTTATTTCCTTTTCAGGGATATGCTGGAAAATGAAAGGCGCAGCAGGGAATTCGAATTTCGGGTGCTTCATGCCAAAGAGATGAATCCGGTTCGCTTGCAGGCATACGAACGACTTACCCTTTTTCTGGAAAGGATCTCACCCGATTCGATATTGGTTAGGGAAACGCCCCACAACCTGACGGCCGGCGAATACCACCAGGGACTTCTGGCCGCTATCCGTGCGGAATATGAACACAACATTTCCCAGCAAATATATGTTTCGCCGATTCTTTGGGAGACCATCAAGGGAGCGAAGGAGAATCTGGTGATGCTCATCAACCGCTCCGCCAGTGAACTGGAGCGCGAATTGCCAGCCTATGAACTGAGCAAGAAAATATTTGCCAACTACTACGATGAGGATCCTGCACCCATCGCGTTGGCATTGACTGAACTCAAAAAAGAGTTTTCAAAATTTTTGGGATAAATCATTCGTGATCTAAATATCAGCCTC
>JAJTBP010000046.1 GCA_021286825.1 Marinilabiliales bacterium
TGGGTTTCCGGATTCAGCCCAAATCCCCGTTCTTCAGACTTGATTGTTTGGTTGACTTGCCCAACCGTTTCTGCAATTGACTAACCAGACCATCTGTTTTCCGGACCTACCCATCCATCTCCATTGGATCAAACGAGAAAGCACCTGCACAATTTTTGGAAGGTTCCCTGAGCAATCAAAAATTTTGTTAGTTTTGTTTCGGGAAAAGACGAAATGAATTCAATGGAAGAGCTCCAAAAACCCTTTACGGATCATCAAGCAAAACTGGCCAGGTATGGCAAGGCTTTGTCCCATCCTGTGCGGGTCTTTATCCTCGATTTTCTGCTGAACAACGCAGCCAAGTGCTGCTACAGTGGAGACATGGCCGAAGAACTGCCCATTGCCAGATCCACCCTTTCGGAGCATCTCTCCGAATTGAAAAAGGCTGGACTGATTCAGGGAGAAATCAATCCTCCCTATATTAAATATTGCATCAACCGTGAAAATTGGGAAGAGGCCCGTTCGTTGTTATCCGGGTTTTTCGATCGTTAAAAAAATTTATATCCACATTTCGGAAATTCCCGAAATATAATCAGAGAAGCAGATGGAAATTAAAGTTTTGGGAACTGGCTGCGCCAAATGCAAGCAACTGGAGAAAGTGACCCGTGAAGTGGTAGAGCAAAAGGGAATCCATGCCACCCTCACCAAAGTGGAAGACATTCTTGAGATCATGAAGTATCAGGTCATGTCCACTCCGGCACTGGTGATCGATGAGAAGGTGGTTTTCAAGGGTCGTGTTCCTTCCGCGGAAGAGATTGCTCTGGCACTTAAAAACCATTCCTCGGGGATACCGCAGGAACATTGAAATCTACTATCGACTTCACTTGATTCCATCTTTCGATGCGGATCGGTAGAAGTGTCTGTTTCTCTGCACGAAGGCCAATGCAAGGTTGGTATTCGTTTTTGACCGTATGCCGGCTTTTGTCGTCGGCAGGGTTGGTCGGTCTTTCATCGTCGGGAATGTCTCAAATTTAGGTAGAACTATCCATTAGCAGCGGATTGGTCACCATCGGATCCGTAATTAAAAAAAACAAAACCATGAAATGGAACAAGGAAATTGCGGTCATTTTGCTTTTGCTGCCGGTTTGGTTTCTGATCTATCACTTGCTGCAGCCGTCGGTTGACTGGCTAGTGGACCAAAATCTGGGTTTGGAAAAGGGAACCCGTTTTACGGAAGCCATACGGTTTTTTCTCTTCGAAGTCCCCAAAGTCTTTATGCTTCTTGTTTTGGTCATCTTTGTGGTTGGGATGATCCGTTCCTATTTCTCACCCGAACGCACGCGTCAGATGCTGGAAGGAAAATCCACCTTTACTGGCAATATTCTGGCTTCCCTTCTGGGGATCGTCACCCCCTTCTGTTCCTGCTCGGCGGTTCCTTTGTTCATTGGCTTCGTGGAATCTGGCGTACCCTTGGGGGTCACCTTTTCCTTTTTGATTGCGGCCCCAATGATTAATGAAATTGCTGTCATCCTGCTGTTTGGTTTGTTTGGATGGAAAACGGCTTTGATTTATGTTTCGACCGGACTGGCCATCGCCATTTTTGCGGGGTGGACCCTAGGCAAACTCAAACTGGAACACTGGGTTCAGGATTGGGTCTTCCAGACCAGATTCGGAGTAGCCAATGAAGAAAGGGAACAGAACGCCTTTTCCTACCGCATCCGCTTGGGATGGGATGCCGTAAAGGAGATCATCGGTAAAGTATGGTTGTATGTGTTGCTGGGCATTGGAGTCGGAGCTGTTGCTCATGGCTATGTTCCCCAGGATTTTATGGTTGCCCTCATGGGTAAATCGGCCTGGTACAGTGTCCCACTTTCCGTGTTGATCGGCATCCCCTTGTATTCCAATGCAGCGGGAATTGTCCCAATCGTCTCCGTGTTGATCGAGAAGGGAGCCTCCCTGGGAACTTCCCTTGCCTTCATGATGTCGGTCATCGGACTTTCACTTCCGGAAATGATCATTCTCAAAAAGGTGCTCAAACTCCCGCTGATCCTATCCTTTGCAGGCATTGTGGCCATTGGAATCCTTTTTGTCGGATACCTCTTCAACCTGCTGTTCTGAACCCTTGCCATCCCCTCCATCTTTTACAGCATAATAAGTCGTATAAATACGTTGCATTTAAAAAATAACGTATATTTACGTCAAAAATATCGCGATGGTCTCATCAAAAAAAGAGTTGTTCACCGTTGAGCAGCAAGGGGCTGCCGAACTGTTCAAGGCGTTGGCTCACCCCGCAAGAATCGCCATTCTGGAATACCTTGCCACTACACGGGATTGCATCACCGGCGATATTTCAGAAATACTGCCTTTGGCGAGAACCACTGTCAACCAGCATTTGTCTGCATTGAAATCAGCAGGATTCATCCAGGGATCCATCTCCGGAGCAAAAACTTACTACTGCATCGACCCCACGAAAGTGGAAAAACTGAAATCAATGACAAACAACCTCTTGCGAGAGCTCTCGGATGCCAACCCGCATTGCCTGTGTAACGATTCATCCAAACCCATTAGTCATGAAGATTCTGATCCTTTGTACGGGAAACAGTTGCCGTAGCCAAATGGCGCACGGTTTCCTCCGCTCATTTGACCATCGGCTCACCGTCTGCTCTGCCGGGACTCATGCCGCAGGAAAGCTCAATGAAGCAGCTGTAGAAGCCATGAAGGAGATTGGCATCGACATCAGTCACCACACGAGTGACCCGGTGGAACAATACCTTGGAGAGTATTGGGACTATGTGATCACGGTTTGCGGTGGTGCCAATGAAAATTGTCCCGTTTTTACAGGCAAGGTCAACCACCGTCTGCACATAGGTTTTGATGATCCAAGTCATGCGGTAGGCACGGCGGAATTTATCAAAAGTGAGTTTCGTCGGGTGCGAGATGAAATAAAGGAGGAATTTTACAAGTTCTATCTGGAAAAACTCAAGGTGCAAGGATGAAAGCAATTGAGATCAAGCGTTTTGTCAAGGAAAAATATGAACAGATTGCCCGGCAGTCCGGCCAGCAGCCTATGGCTCCCTGTTGTGGAGTCGGCGGTTGTTGTACAACGGTTGATTACAATGTTTTCAGCGAAAGCTATGACCATTTGGAGGGTTACCAACCCGATGCCGACCTGGGTTTGGGTTGTGGATTGCCTACCCAGTTTGCCGGAATCAGGAAGGGGGATCATGTATTGGATTTGGGTAGCGGAGCCGGGAATGATAGCTTCGTTGCACGGGCCCTTGTGGGTGAACAGGGAACAGTGACCGGAATTGACTTTACCGATGCCATGCTGGAAAAAGCCGCTGAAAATGCTCTGAAACTGGGGTTCAACAATGTGGTTTTTGTGAAAGGGGATATCGAAGAAATGCCGTTTCCCGACCATACTTTTGATGTGGTGATCTCCAACTGTGTGTTAAATCTGGTTCCGGATAAAAAAAAGGCTTTTGGCGAGATCTGGCGTGTCTTGAAACCTTCGGCCCATTTCTGTGTTTCGGATGTGGTGATGAAGGGAGAATTACCCGAGAAACTGAAGAAAGATGTTGAAATGTATGCCGGATGCGTGTCGGGAGCCATTGGTTTCCAAGAATACGTGAGCATCATCGAACAGCAGGGTTTTTCTACGATAACGCTTCATCAGAACAAGGAAATTGTCATTCCCCCAGCAATCCTGACTCAATTTATGACCCTGGAGGAAATGACGGAATTTCAAGCGCAGACAGGGATTTACAGCCTTACCCTATCGGGAAACAAGACCTAATCAATTTCAACGATGAAGACCAAAAAACGATTGAGCTACCTGGATCGCTATTTAACCCTGTGGATCATCCTTGCCATGATCATGGGAATTTTGGCCGGTTGGATCAGTCCACAGGTGGCAGATTTCTGGAACCGTTTCAACACAGGAACAACCAATCTGCCCATTGCCATCGGATTGAGTGCGAGGATGTATCCTCCCCTGGCGAAGGTAAAATATGAAGAACTGGGGGATGTCTTCAGAAATACCAAAGTGCTCGGTCTTTCCTTGGTCCAAAACTGGATCATCGGCCCGGTTCTCATGTTTGCTTTGGCGCTGATATTTGTCCGGTTCAATGTGGATTACCTCTACGGCTTGATCCTGATTGGGCTGGCCCGATGCATTGCCATGGTGATTGTCTGGAATGAGTTAGCCCAGGGTGATACCCAGTTTGCCGCCGGGCTGGTGGCCTTTAACTCCCTCTTCCAAATGCTCTTTTTCCCTTTGTATGCCTATCTTTTTATAGCCGTCCTGCCGGGATGGTTTGGGCTGGCTGTGAATGATGCGGTTTCCCAAATCACCATCTGGCAAATAGCACAAAGCGTCCTTGTTTATTTGGGAATCCCCTTTGCGGCAGGTTTTCTGACCCGGTTCCTTTTGATCCGTAAGCGTGGCCACGATTGGTATCAATCGAAATTTGTACCCAAAATCAGTCCGTTAACCCTGATCGCCCTCTTGTTTACCATCGTCGTGATGTTCTCACTCAAAGGGGAATACATCATCAGGATCCCGATGGATGTGGTACGGATAGCAGTTCCCCTGATCCTCTATTTTGTGGTGATGTTTTTGATTTCGTTCTTCATGAGCAGGCGTATCGGAGCAACCTACGAACAATCGGCTACCCTATCCTTTACCGCAGCAAGTAACAATTTTGAACTAGCCATTGCCGTTGCCATTTCGATCTTTGGGATCAATTCAGGAGAGGCGTTTGCGGCAGTGATCGGACCCCTTATTGAAGTGCCGGTGATGATTGCCCTGGTGAGGGTGGCTCTGAGGTTTCAAAGACGACTGTTTACCTCCAAAGAGTGAGTTGAGGGTCAACCAATTTCCACAACTACGGAAAGTTTGTCTTTTGCGATAATTAAGGTTACCCAATGTCGGCCAGCATGACTACCCAGTTTTTGCCGTATTTCCTGGCACATTTGGGGCAGGTGGTGTACCAGAGATAAATTTTTCCCTCGGCGATCCCCTTTTCTGCCAGTCGTTGTTCGAAATCCTTGTGCCATTTGCCGGTATCCCGGAAGGGTCCTTCATAGGCTTTGCAATAGAACATTCCCGTCATGATTTTGTTGTCCAGCGACTTTACCGGCTTGTCTACCGCAATGTAAAGATCCATGTTCCATTTTGAGGTATGGTCGGAAAGGCAAAGCCCCTCTTTCCAGTCTGCCCCCTCCTCGTGAATGGCTTTGTCCATTTTTTTGATGACACTCCCAAAGTTGAGCGGATTGTAGAGAAAGGTCATCACGGAACCCATGACAAAGATTTTATCCTTCCAGTGCAAGGTAACATCGTCCCACGGATGCGGATCAAACTCCGGGCAACAGGCTTGTTCTTCCCTCTTTTTCATGGCTTGATGAATTTAGCGGTTAAACCACCAATAAATTTAATGACAAACTGAGGAAATTGTTACGGTCCCTGTGAGGAAAATAAAAATCCCCGGCATCTTTTTACCGGGGATTGATCAGCTTACGATGGGAAACGGGTCATTTTCCAACGCATGCTTCAGGTCGGCCGCGTAAGGCACTCCAGGTTTCATCGATTGCCACTTGTGAAACCGGACGTAGCCCGGCTAGCTGAAGGGTTTCCCATACCCGTTCACGCTTCAGGTCGCTACTGATTTTGCCACCCCCCTTGGGATAGCATGCCCAGAAGATGGCATCGTATCTCCCGGCACCGCGTACCGCTTCTGCCCGCTGGTTCAATTCAATCCTTGCGACACCAAAAATCAACACGGCATCATAGGATCCGGAGGCTGCCTCAGAGAAGGAAAGGTCTGGTTTCCGATCCCCGAAAAGGGAGAGAAATTCTTCTGGGGCATTCATGACCAGCACCTTCATTTCTGGCGTGAGGCGCAGCTTTTGAAGAACGGTTCCAAAGGAGGATGCCATGGCGTTTGATTTCAGAAATATGAAACCGGTTGTTTCCGAATGGATGTAAGCAGGTTGTTGGCCAAACGGCTGGCGCCAATCCTAAACATCTTCGGGTTGAGCCACTCTTCACCCAGCAGATCCCTTACGATGGCCAGATAGAGCAATGCGTCCCTGCTTTCGACGATTCCGCCGGCAGCCTTGAATCCCACCTTCTTACCTGTGCGGGCATGAAAATCACGGATGGCGCTGCACATGACCCAGGCAGCCTCGGGTGTGGCGGCAGGATCCATCTTGCCGGTAGAGGTCTTGATGAAATCGGCACCCGCTTCCATGGCAATCACAGAGGCTTTCCAGATGTTTTCGGCCGATTTGAGCGCTCCTGTTTCCAGGATGACCTTGAGATGCGCCTCGCCACAGCTTTCCCTGATGGCAGCGATCTCCTCTCCTACCCTTTCGCCGTTCCCTTCCAGAAAGGTGCCAATGGAGATCACGATGTCGATCTCATTGGCACCGGCGGCTACGGTCATGGAGGTTTCCAACTTCTTCACTTCCAGAAAGGTCATGGAGGAGGGAAAGCCTGAGGCAACAGCTGCCAGGGCAACCTTTGGATCCCTGAGGTTCTCCCGTACTGTTTTCACCAGCGTCGGATAGACACAGATGGCCGCCACATTGGGAAGGTCAGAAAAATGGGCCGAAAAATCAGAGACTTTGTCGGCGAAGGATTTTCCCTTTGCCTGGGTATCTTCGGCTCCCAGGGTGGTTAGGTCAATGCAGGACAAGGCCAGCTTCAACTCCTCGACGGGTAGTTCCGCGGCCATTCCAGCCTTAATTTTTTCGAGACCGAGGCTTACTTCCTCCGGACCGAAAGCGCGGTTGGCTTTCTCTGTGTCAAATTTCATGGGTTGTATTTTTGTCTTCGTTACTTGTCTGTCTGTTTACCGGAAATCCCGATTCGGACCGTTGCAAGAATTCGCCTGATGGCTTGTCCTGAATGGGCCGTAAGATCTGTGACACCGTGTGATCCGGCAGGATCCCATTCGGCTCAACAGCGTCTGCAAATTTAGCCATTGTTTTCCGAATTGGTGCGTTCGATCCACCACCCCTTTCCGGTCTCCCGTCTCCGGTCTCCGTTTTCCCTATTCCCTATTTCTTGAATCGATCAATAGGGTAACGGGTCCGTCGTTGAGCAATTCCACTTTCATGTCGGCTCCAAAGATGCCAGTGCCCACCCCTTTCCCCAGTAGCTTCTCCACCTTCTGAACAAAGGTGTGGTAGAGAGGCTTGGATATCTCCGGCGGAGCAGCACGGATGTAGGAAGGGCGGTTGCCTCTGCGGGTCGAGGCATGCAAGGTAAACTGACTCACGATGAGGATGTCGCCACCCGTTTCCAGGACGGATCGGTTCATGACACCCGCCTCGTCGTTGAAGATGCGCAGGGTGACAAGTTTGGCAGCCGACCATTCCAGGTCGGTTTCGGTCTCCTCCGCCTCGAATCCGGCGAGGACCAGCAATCCCTCGCCGATGGAAGAGAAGAGGTTCCCATCGATCGTCACGGAGGCCTTTGTCACTCTCTGAACCAATGTTCTCATAACTTTTGAAAATGATGTTTCAATCAGGTCTTGTGACAATGCCGGATGCCCCGATGTCAAAAGACCAGGCTGATGGTTTTTGCCAGCAGCCAATATCTGAATGCCTTGCCTACTATCATGAACAACAAGGTAAGGCGTGGTGAGATGCGGAAAAAGCCCAAGGCCAGGATCAGGACATCTCCGATCACGGGCACGAAGGAGAGCAGGGCTGCCAGTGGTCCCCATCTCTTCAATTTTGGCAAGACTGCATGCAATTTCTCCTCTTTCACCTTGCCATATTTTTCAATCCACTCCACCTTGCCGAGATAGCCCAGGTAGAAGAGGGACATGCCGCCCAATGCATTGCCGGCGGTAGCCACCAAGATGCAGGAAAAGGCATTGAGTCCGGCCAGGATCAGACCGGTCAGGACCGCTTCTGAATTGAAGGGGAGGATGGATCCGGAAAGAAATCCGGCCAGAAAGAGTCCCCACAAACCATATTGTTTCAAAAGGTCAATCATCACGGAAACTGTCCGGGAAAAGGGAGCCCGGCTGGGGAATTGCTTCCGGCCGGGCTCAATGTTCGGGTAATATCCAGGATCGGAAAAAGGATCAGGAGAGGGCAGCTACTGCAGAACCAATCAGGTTGGCATTGCGGATCTCTACGATCTTCACCTTTACTTCACCGTGTCCAAGATTTTCCAGCGTATTCTTCAGGTGTTTGGAAACCAGTTTGTTGTATTCCTTGCAGCCTTTTACCTTGCTCCAGAAGAGGCTTCCTTCCGCCGTCAGGCAGACTTTGCGGATTTCGGGCTGGTGGGAGACCATCACAGCAACCAGTCCGGCGAGAGAAGCAGCCACCAGTTTGGCAGAACGTTTGTAGATTCTTCTGGCTGCCTTGACATGCTTTTTCTTGTTTCTGTCGGGTTTGTTGATGATATCCGTCATGGCTTTGGCATCGAAGGAGGGTTCAAAGCCATCATCCGGGAAGAGAGCAGTAAAGATCTTACCGAGGTACATGCCGGAAACGGCCTTCTCGAACCGCTGGGCACCCTGGGTCCCTGATGCAAGGTCGACCTGCTCATCTATCTCTGTGAGGTGCGGTGGCCGGAAGTTGCCTGATTCCAGGTTGATGGGGGTCAGACCCTGCCAGTTCAGTGCTTTGTCGAGCTTGCCGATCTTATCGGAATGGATGAAGGTGGCCATATTGGTTCCTGTTCCCACGATCAAGCCGATGTAGGCGTCGAAAGAGCTGTCGGATAACCCGGCGAAGAGGCTGGCTACCGTATCGTTGATGACCTTCACGGCGGTGAATTCCACTTCGCTCTTCTCATTCAGGTAATCGCGGAGCGGTTTGCCGATCGGCTCTTCGATCATCTCCTGGATGTCTACTCCCTTGGTCCAACGAAGCAACTTGGCATCGCCATCCGGAAGACATTCGGCAGGATAGGAGAAACAATAGCCAATCGGGGATTTCTGGGGCAGTGTGAGATCTCTCAAAAAGGCGGCTTGTTCGGCAAAAAGTTCCTTGGCTGAAAAGCCCTTGGTTTTCATGATGGACAAATCCTTGCTCCAGCCTTCTGCAGGATAGATGTCTGTGCTGCCTTCGCGGAAGCTGACAACGGCTGCCCTGTAATTGGTACCTCCGAGGTCCAGTACTGTGGCCTGACCTTCTACGCCCAGGGTTTTGGGCTTGATGTAGGTCGGGATACATTGGATCTCCGTCTTCTCACTGTTCAGGCCTGTCTCAACTTTCTTCTGGAGATCCAAAGCGATCTCTTTTAACTGGTCGGGGGATAATTTGAAGATATTTTCCTTCATTGCTTCAATTGTTTGGTAATGCGATAAATGATCCGATGATTCGGGTGCAGGGGCGGAATGACCGTTGGTGGATCCATCCCCTGACCTATTTGTACCAAAAGTAAAATTTTATTTTCTCTAAACAGAGCGCTTCATCTTTTTTAACTGGACTGAGGGATAAAAAAATGAAGAACATGCTGATTTTGCCTATTTTTGCCTAAAATTAAGAGAAACAGCATGGAACAATTTTCCACCCGACAAAACAAGATCGGACGGCTCATTCAGAAAGAGCTGAGTGAGTTTTTCCGGAGGGAGTCTTCATCTCTGGCCAAAGGAAAGATGGTATCGGTTACGGCCGTCCGGGTTACACGGGATATGTCCCTGGCCAGGTGTTACCTGAGTATCTTCCCATCGGAGGGATCAGCCGGGGTGTTGGCGGAGATCAAGCAGCACAAGAGTCATTTGCGTGGCGAACTGGGACAGGCTGTCCGTTTTCAGCTGAGGCATGTCCCGGAATTGGAGTTTTTCATTGATGATAGTCTCGATTACATCGAAAAGATAGACAATCTGTTGAAATAACGCCTGAAACCCCATCCATGCAATACGATCCCATCAAACGACGGCTGGGCTATCTCTTCAACCAGACAACCATTCTTCGCCGACTGTTTTACAAACTGTTGGATCTGCTTTTGCTCAGATCCTGGCACATCCGCAGGGCCCTGAAGGAATACCGAAAGGAGGCACCGAAAGGTCGGTTCAACCTGCTGGATGCCGGATCCGGATTTGGCCAATACTGCTTCACCCTCTCCAATCTTTTTCCAGAGGCAGCCATCCTGGGTGTCGATGTCAAACAGGAGCAGGTGGATGACTGCAATACCTTTTTTCGCAAGATCGGAAGGGGACAGCGGGTGACCTTCATGGAGGCCGACCTGACCCAGTTCCGGGTTCCGGAGCATTATCACCTGATCCTTTCGGTGGATGTGATGGAACACATCGAGCCGGATGAACTGGTCTTCCGTAATTTTAGTGAATCACTCAAACCTGGCGGCTGCCTGTTGATTTCCACCCCTTCTGACTTGGGTGGATCCGATGCGGACCACCACGATGGGGAAGGTGTACACGGATTCATAGACGAACATGTCCGGGATGGCTACAACCGGGAAGAGATTACCGAAAAGTTGTTGAACAATGGCTTCAGCCGGGTCGAAGTCACCTACACCTATGGCCGCTTTGGCTCACTGGCCTGGCGACTGACGATGAAATATCCGATACAGATGCTCGGTGTATCGGGCCTCTTCTACCTGCTCTTGCCCTTTTATTACCTGATTGCTTTCCCCATAGGTGCGCTACTGAACCGAATGGACCTTCTGGTAGTCAACAAACGGGGCACAGGCTTGCTAGTCAAAGCTTACAAATAACGCTTCTCCCCATCAGAAATGGTCTCAGACCGATGATCATCAACCGGAAAACAGCGAAACCTTGAACCTCTCCTTTTACATAGCCCGACGCTATCTCCTCTCGAAGAAGAAGACCAATCTGATCAACCTGATATCGGCCATCTCCGTCGTTGGACTGGCCATCGGCACGATGGGACTGATCATCGGGCTATCCGGATTCAATGGTTTTGATTCCCTGATCAAGTCCCTCTTCTCCTCTTTCGATCCGGAAATCAGCATCACCGCTGCCGAAGGAAAGAATTTCAATCCCAATTCCCCATGCTTTGAAAAACTGAGACAACTTCCCGGGATCGCCAACTATGCCGAAATTGTGGAAGAAAACGCCTTGCTTCGATACAATGGCCGGCAGGTATTTGCCACCATCAAAGGGGTGAGCGATGGATATCAGCATTTTTCGGGCATCGATTCGATGATCACACAGGGAGATTTCCGACTCAGGGATGGATCCGGGGAGTATGCCGTCATGGGAGAGGTGATCGCTTACAATCTGACCATTGGGGTACACCAACAGGAACCGGTATCGATCTTCGTTCCCAAAAAGGGAAGGGGCAACAGTACCCTTCCTTCGGAGAGTTTCAACCAAAAGAGCATCTATCCCTCCGGTATTTTCTCCATTCAACAGGAGATCGATGCAAAATATGTGATTGTTCCCCTCTCCTTTGCACGTGAACTCTTCGAACTGCCCGTAAATGTGACAGGCATAGAACTGAAGCTCAGACCTAGGGCATCCGTCGGGAAAACAAAAGAGGCCATTTCCGGATTGCTGGGAAGTGCTTTTCTTGTCAGGGATCGGTACCAGCAGCACGATTATCTATACAAGACCATGCAAAGCGAGAAATATGTCACCTACCTGATCCTGATTCTCATCCTGGTCATTGCTTCTTTTAATATCGTGGGATCGCTGACCATGTTGATCCTGGACAAGAAACATGACATCGAAATCCTGCAAAGCATGGGTGCCAACCACCGAACCATCCGCAACATCTTCCTTTTCGAGGGGTGGATGATTTCCCTCTCGGGAGCGGTGATCGGATCCCTTGCCGGATTGGCCATCTGTCAGCTCCAGATTGCCTATGGAATCGTGAAATTGTCGGGCACAGCCAATACCTTTATCATCGACAGCTATCCGATGAAAATCCTCTTCCCGGATATCCTGCTTGTCTTTTGCTCCGTCTCACTGATCGGTTTTCTGGCTGCATGGTATCCCGTTCGGTACATCTCCGGCAAGTTGATCCGTGATGAGATGCATTGAATTCCGCTCATCCAGTCATGGTTCAAAAAATTGAACTCTCTGTGAATTAATTATCAGATTTTCTGCGCAGGTCGTCCCCTTTTTTCTAATTTTATCCGACCATTTTCCCGGCAATCATGCGATTCCTTTCAAATGCTTTCCCCACGGTTGAATGGAGATCCAAGGAGGTCCGGGATACAGTAAAACCAATAAACTTACGCATGAAAAAGAAGATCCGTTTCGCTTTGCTTCTCCTTTTGACTGGCTTTTCCGCCATGTCTCAACAAGCACTCTGGGGAGGAGCAGAAATTACTTCACCCGAGATTCGGGACGACCATTCCGTGGTATTCCGGCTGATGGCTCCCAATGCAAAAGAGGTGAAACTTACCGGTGACTGGATGCCCTCCCAGGGATGGGTACCTGGAACCGAAAACATGACCAAGGATGAAAAAGGAATGTGGAGTTTTACCACGGCTCCCCTCTCCTCCGACCTGCACAGCTACTCTTTTCAGGTGGATGGCCTTCGTTGTACAGACCCGAACAATGTCTATCTCATTCGTGACGTTGCCACCGTTTTCAACGTCTTCATCGTTGGAGGCGGCAATGCCGATCTCTACCTGATCAACAAGGTACCGCACGGGACAGTCGCCAGAAGGTGGTATGACTCTCCGACCCTCGGACTTACCCGCAGAATCACCGTCTATACCCCTCCCGGCTATGAATCATCCAAGGAAAAGTATCCGGTGCTCTACCTCCTTCATGGAATGGGCGGAGATGAAGAGGCCTGGATTGCCCTGGGGCGTACCTCTCAAATTCTGGACAACCTGATCGCCAAGGGCAAAGCACAGCCCATGATCGTGGTGATGTCGAATGGGAATGCCGCACAGGAGGCAGCTCCGGGAGAATCCAGTCTGGGATTTCTCAAACCCACGATGCAACTGCCCAAGACCATGGATGGTTCCTTTGAAAAGAGCTTTCCGGACATCATCCGCTTTGTTGAAGGCAACTACCGGGTAAAAGCCGAGAAATCGGGTCGTGCCATTGCCGGATTGTCGATGGGTGGATTCCACTCCCTGCATATTTCCAGGATCTATCCCAACACCTTTGACTACGTAGGCCTCTTCTCCGCAGCCATCCTGCCCAATGAGAAAGATACTGCCCGAATTTACAAGAACATCGACCAGACGCTTGCCGCCCAGGTAAAAAATGGGGTGAAGCTCTATTGGATCGGTATCGGAAAGACCGACTTCCTGTACAAATACAATCAGGAATACCGGGATCGTTTGGACAAGTTGGGCATGAAGTACATCTATCGCGAAAGTGAAGGTGGTCACATCTGGAGCAACTGGCGTACCTACCTGTCAGAATTTGCCCCCCTGTTGTTCAAATAGCTTACGGACAATTGCGGGCACCCGAAACAAAAAAGACAAGCCTGCAGATTCCATTCAATTCGAGAAAAATGAAACAAAGAATCATCCTGATTGCCTGGATGTTGTTGCTTCCATGGCTTCCGGGAAAGTCTCAATCGGTCTACAAAAACAGCGACCTCGAGATCACCCGGTTGAGCAATGGCCTTTGGGTCATTGAGACCACCGACAAAACGACGATGTACCTCGTGGAAGGGAACCAAAAAGCCCTGCTCATTGACACCGGAACCAAATGCGAAAAACTGAACGAGGTGATCCGACGCATCACCAACAAACCGCTGCAGGTGGTCATCACCCACATGCATCCGGACCATGCTGGCAACATGAATCAGTTCCCTGAAATTTGGTACCATCCGGCCGACACGGTCTTGCTGAAACTGATGAAACCCTATCCGGGAAAAGTTCATTTTGTCAAGGAGGGTGATCGGTTCGATCTGGGCGGAAGGGTATTGGAGGTCAGCCACATGCCGGCTCACACACCGGGGTCCATCGTGATCCTCGACAGGAAAGAGGGTCTTTGTTTCTCTGGAGACGCTTTTGGCTCGGGACAGGTCTGGCTGCAGCTGGAACCCTATGCCCCGATACGCACCTACATCGCCTCCCTGAAGAAGATGGAAAATCTGATGGACCACGGCATTCACGCCATTTACTGTGGTCATTACCCTTATGTCAAAAAGGCCTATGACAAGGAATACATCCTTGCCATGCTCCGGGTGGCGACCGCTCTGGAGCAAGGTCAAACAACGGACGCCCTGCCTTACGAGATCAAGGTCCCGATCGGGGCACGTCATCCCATGATCTTAACCAAAGGATCGGCAAGCATCGTCTACGATCCGGATCATCTCAAATAATGTCCGGCAATGGTATGCCGGCAAGTTTACCCGACACATTTCAAACATATGAATCCGACAAACCTGTTTAACAAGAAGATTGGAGGAGTGGTGTTAACACTTTCCCTCATCCTTTCCTTTGCCCTGTCGAAGGCTGCTACCCCAGCCTCTGCAGATGACGCCAAAGTCGCTGCCATCGTAGCCAAAATGACCCTGGAACAAAAGGCCAGACTGGTCGTGGGTACAGGCATGCATTTCATCGTTCCCGACTCTATCAAGGCCAAACTGCCTCCCGGATTTGGCGGTCCTTTTGACCCAACCGATCCGGCTTACTCCGCCATCACTGAAAAGATCCAGCAATATCTGCCAGGAGCGGCAGGCGTTACCATTGAATATCCCGCCTTGGGGATTGCTTCACAGGTACTGACCGATGGCCCGGCCGGAGTCAGGATCCAGCCCGTCAGGCCCGGAGCAACCCAGACCTATTACTGCACCGCCTTCCCCATTGCCACACTCCTGGCCTCTTCCTGGGATCAGGAATTGGTCCGCAATGTAGGCGTAGCGATGGGCAATGAGGTAAAGGAATATGGATCTGATGTCATTTTGGGACCTGCACTCAACATCCAGCGCGATCCGCTGTGCGGCAGAAATTTCGAATACTATTCGGAAGATCCGCTGGTAGCCGGAAAGATGGCTGCCGCGATGGTGAAAGGGATCCAATCGAATGGCGTGGGTACTTCCATCAAGCATTTCGCTGCCAACAACTCTGAAACCAACCGAATGTCGGTCAATACGATCGTCAGCCAACGTGCCCTTCGGGAAATCTATCTCCGTGGATTCGAGATCGTCGTCAAAGAGGCACAACCCTGGACGGTGATGTCTTCCTACAACAAACTCAACGGGGTCTATACTTCGGAAAGTCCAGATTTGCTGACAAAAGTGTTGCGCGAAGATTGGGGGTTCAAAGGTTATGTGATGACCGACTGGGGTGGTGGATCGGATGCCGTGGCTCAGATGATCGCGGGGAATGACCTGCTCATGCCGGGTCAGCCGGGACAGACAAAAGCGATCATGGCCGCTGTCAAAAGTGGAAAAATGAGTGAAAAATTGCTGAACCGTAATGTCAGCAAGATTTTGAAAGTCATGTTGATGGCTCCCAGATACAACCAGTACAAATTCTCCAATACGCCCGATCTGAAATCCCATGCGATGGTGACCCGGGAAGCTGCCAGCAATGGCATGGTGTTGCTGAAGAACAACACCGGCAGTTTGCCGCTTTCCACATCCATCCACAACATCGCCGCTTTTGGAAATACCTCTTATGAGTTCATTTCCGGAGGTACGGGAAGTGGTGATGTCAATGAGGCTTATACCGTTTCGCTTACAGAAGGTTTGAAGAATGGCGGTTATCAGGTACAATCTGCCTTGCAGGATCGCTACCTCAAATACATTGCCGACACACGGGCGTCTAACCCGCCTTCCAAGAATCCTTTTGCCGCCATGATGGGAAGCAAGGAGCCGGTTGCCGAGATGAAGGTACCGGTTGCATTGGCCGAGGAGATGGCTGCTGCAAACGATGTTGCGCTGATCACCATCGGCCGCAATGCCGGTGAGGGTTATGACCGGACAGCGACAGAAGGGGATTTCTACCTGACCCCAACCGAGAAGGAGATGATCAAACATGTCTGTGATGCCTTCCACGCCAAAGGGAAAAAGGCGATAGTGATCATCAACTCCGGTGGTGTCATCGAAACAGCCAGCTGGCGTGATCTGCCCGATGCCATCCTGCTTGCGTGGCAAGGTGGACAGGAGGGTGGAAATTCGGTTACAGACATCCTCTCCGGAAAGGTCAATCCCTCCGGAAAACTGGCAGTGACCTTCCCCATTTCCTATCAGGATTGCCCATCCGCCAAAAACTTCCCGGGTGTCGAGATCAAGTCCGACAAGCAGGACAACTCTGCCGATCTTTCCGGCTTCTCCTTTATGCGCAAGACCCCATGGCAGATCACCTATGAAGAGGACATCTTTGTGGGCTACCGCTACTTTACTACTTTTCAGAAACCTGTAGCC
>JAJTBP010000047.1 GCA_021286825.1 Marinilabiliales bacterium
CATTTCTACGGAACCTATGATTATGTGGCTGATTCCAGACGTTGGTACCGCAGTGAGATCCGTATCGTACGCAACAACAAGGGGATTCGTTCCTGGAACGATGCGCAGGGTTTCCGATGGAAAGATGCCACCAAATTGAAAGGCAAATTCATTGACGCCACAGTCTACCATTATGGTTGGGTGAGGCCTCCCAGGAAAATGCAAGCCAAAGTAGATGAGAGTAAAAAATATTGGCGGATCGATTCCAAACATTTGAAAGCCATTGATCAACAGGCGTTGGAATACGATTATGCCCGCACGATAGATTCTTTGGTCCGTTTCCGGGAAAACCACCCCTTGGTGATGCAACCACGCATCAAGGCACTCAACTGGTCGCCTGAATTATCCGAAAAGAAGAAGAAATTCACAGCCAGGGTCTTCTTCCTATACTGGTTTGAACAGATTTTCGGATACCGACCCTTCGAGAACAAACACTTTATTGAGATTCGCTGATGTACGACAGGGAGGATCTGAAACAGGCGCTTGACATCCTTTACAAGGGTGGCTTGATCCTCTATCCAACGGATACCATCTGGGGGATCGGATGTGATGCGACCAATCGGGACGCAGTTGCCAGAATCTATGCCCTAAAGCAACGGGAGGATTCCAAAAGCATGCTGGTTTTGATTGATCATCCCAACAGGTTGCAGTCTTATGTTCGGGAAGTGCCCGAGATTGCCTGGCAATTGATCGAGGTGGCCGACAAGCCCATGACCATCATTTATCCCGGTGCACGCAATCTTGCCGCCAATCTGATGGCTCCCGATGGAAGTGTGGGCATACGGATTACCGGGGAGAAATTTACCGAACAGCTGATTCGGGAGTTTCGGAAGCCCATCGTATCCACCTCTGCCAACCTCTCCGGGAAACCGGCTCCTGCCTTTTTCGATGAGATTGATGAAGCCGTCAGGCAAGGGGTAGATTACATCGTCCGTTACCGACAGGAGGAGCAGATCAAAGCCGTACCCTCCTCGATCCTGAAGATCGGATTGGGTGGAGAGATTGCCATCATCCGACCCTGAGCCCTATTTGCCCTCCTTGACCTTTCCGGAGCCGATCAGGGTCTGCTCGATGGATGGATTGCCATAATAAGTCACACCCCCCGAGCCGGCAATCTTGCAATGGAGGGACTCTTCTGCGTGTACAATACAATTCCCCGACCCTGTGATGATCACCGATACATGTTTTGATTTGAAGGATGGGGCCTTCACACTTCCGGAGCCGGATACCATCATCTTAAATTCTTCATTCGTTGCCTGACCATCCAACTGGATCATGCCCGATCCGGCTACAGTGGCCGATATTTTGTCGGCTTTCAGGTGAAGCAATTGAATCGAACCACTTCCGCTGTCATACAACTCAAGAATTCTGGAGGTGAGGTTGCCCTCGGCCAGAATGGTTCCGGAACCCGACTGGGAAAGTGCATCAATTTGGGGCATGGAGACATATACGGTAACCTCTCCCGGTGTCCACTTGGTGTCGAACCATGAATTGTTGGGATATCGGATAATTAGCTTTTTCCCACTCAACTCGACACTCATTTTTTTGATGGTCTCTTCATTTGCCTTCACCATGACCGACTGCACACTGTCCTGTTTTAAGATCAGTTTGGCATCATTTTTCAATGAAATTTCCGTAAAGGCCGGAAGATCATAGGTAACAGTCTTCTGTGCCAAAGAGAAAAAAGGAAGCAAAGAAAGAAACAGCAAGGAACAGCATAGCTTTTTCATGCGGAACAAATTTAAGGGTCAATATCCTTAGCCTTTCCTGCAGCCGTCTGGTGAAGGAAAGCCTGATGCTTGCATTTTATTCCAGATAGAGCTCAATCAAACCTGACGGTAGATCCAGGTCAAGTGTGCGTTTGTCCGGATCGTACTGTTCAATCAGCTCTTCGGTCAACGGTACGAGCACTTCCCGGTTTTTGTAATCAATCGTTAGTACGATGTTTCCGGAGAAGTCATCCACCTGAATGACTCTTCCCAGTTGTCCGTGTGTTTTGTCCGTCACCAGGGTGCCAATCAGCTGATCCAATTCTTCCCTGTCTCCGGTGGGAGCAACCTCCACGACAGGCAGAAATATCCGGCAGCCACAATAGGGACGAACCGCCTCTGCCGAATCGAGTTCATCAAATGTAAGGGTGCATTGGGTGTCGGTTCTGAAGTGTACACCCTCCTCATTGGGAAAGAAGGGAACCAGTTCCCCCTCCGTTTCTACCAGGATGCATTCCGCTTCATACAGCGTATCCTCAAAACGGGCATCGGTTTCAATCACCATTTCCCCTTTCAGTCCGTGCGGTTTGAGGATCGTTCCGACCGCCATATAATCTTCTTTTTGCAATTGAATCATAGGTTGAAGATAATCAAAAGGTGGAATTTTTGAAATACCCCTTCTGCAAGATCCGGTCCAGTCTTGAAAACGGATTCGGAAGGAGAAAACATGGGGCTGTTTAAAGGGTTAGCCGGTCCGCAAGGCAAGGGGAATAAAAAAAAGCGGAGACTACCGTCACCGCTTTTTACATTTTATCAGGGAAGAGATTATGCTTCAGGAGCCTCTTCGGTAGCTTCGGGAGCAGCCTCTTCGGCAACTTCTTCGCTAACGACTGCAGCTGCTGCTGCGGCTGCTTCTGCACTCCGCTTGGCCAATTCAGCAATACGTGCTTCATTAACCTTTGCTTCGGCTTTCAGCTTGGCCTTCTTCTCTTCAAGCTTCTTACTGCTTAGTTTCTCTTTGGATGCCTGAACCTTAGCACTCTTCTCTTTCATCCAGGCTTCAAATTTAACTTCAGCTTCCGCTACAGTGAATGCACCCTTTTTTGCACCTTCCAAAAGATGTTTTTTCATCAAAACACCTTCGTGAGAAAGGATGGAACGGGTAGTGTCGGTGGGTTGCGCCCCTTTGTGAAGCCAATCAAGTGCTTTGTCAAAGTCAAGATCGATGGTGGCAGGATTAGTGTTCGGATTGTAAGAACCGATCCTTTCAATAAACCTACCATCTCGTGGCGCCCTGCTGTTTGCTACCACAATGTGGTAGTAGGCATGTTGTTTGCGGCCATGCCTAGCCAAACGAATCTTTACTGGCATACAGTCTTGTTCTTAAAAATGTGAATAATTCAAAACGAGGTGCAAAGTTAAATGTTTTATTGGAATATTGTAGCGGTAAAAACTTAATTATTTCGGGTTTACATAAATTTTATTGTCTCATTTACGCAACGCTTTTGCCTGTTGATCCGTCTTATTAATGTAGTTTTGCAAAGAATTCCGCACCATTCCATCGGTAGAGGGCGTGGTGAGCCATGTGTGATCTGGATTGGATCCCTCTTTGAAAATTTCATCAGGGAATTTGTTCCCTTTAACAAATAGATACGGATGAAAAGGCAACTGTTATATTTTTTACTGGTATCAGGTATCGTGTCGGTGCTCTTTACCTCCTGTAACAAGACCATCGTCGATGATCAGATTTACATCGATTCCTATATTCACGCCATTTACAACAAGAATCATGTTCCGGTTTACAGGGTCATGCATACCGCCTACAGCTTCAACATGCTGACGAGTGTTACCGTCAAGGGTTCCTCCGGGTCAAGCGTGAGCCTTAAGAATTTTGACAGCAACATGTTTTCGTTTTATACCCCTTTGGATACGGCTCAGTATTCCACCACCATCCCGCAGGCTGAGGTGTTTACCTACAACATTGTCAACGATAAGGGAGCCAACATCACCCTGACCAACGGGATATCCGGTCAGTCGCTCATCCCGGCCCCGTCGCTCAAGGCTGAAAAGAACTCAACCGACATCGTCCTTAGTTGGAAGGCAGTTCCCAATGTGGAGGCCTACAAGATCAGAATCTTCAGTGAGAACATCACCACCAAGGAACAATCGATGATCTTCGAATCTGATTATCTGAAACCGAAAGATCCGACAAGTGATCTTTCGCTTCCTTTCTCATTGATCAGCTATTCTCCCTACCTCTCCACCAACTTGACCTTTGAGGTGGCTTCCTTTATTTTCGAGAGCCAGCAATCCACTTTCCATGCGGTAAGTGCCGCCTCGGTGAAGGGATACTATGGAGACTGACGGTACACAATTGCCATAGAGAGGGGCCATTTCCAGAGTTGGAAGTGGCCTCTTTTTTTGATGGGTACAATGACGGTTTCCGAGACAGAATTGGTTCATTGTGGATAACTTTTCGGACGGAAAACCGTTACAAAAGATATCGGGGAGACACTTTTGACTATCTTTATCCCTACCGCGCGTCTCCCTTCGACCGGTAGTTTCTTGCTTAGAATCAACATTTTCCATCATGGTCCCCTTTACGCATCTTCATGTACACAGTCAATATTCCATTCTGGACGGCGCAGCCAGTGTAGGCGGTTTGGTCAACAAGGCCAAACAGGATGGCATGACCGCCATTGCCCTCACAGACCACGGAACCATGTTCGGCATCAAGGAATTTCATGAGACCTGTAAAAAGCAGGGCATCAAGCCTATTTTGGGTGTAGAGACCTACGTTGCCTCCCGGGGAATCCATTTCAAGGATAAAAATGAGAAAGAGGACCGGTCGGGCGACCATCTGATCCTTCTCGCCAAAAACAAACAGGGTTATGGCAATCTGCTCAAACTGGTTACCATTGCCAATACCGAAGGAATGTATTACAAACCCAGGATCGACAAGGAGTTGCTGGCCCGTCACAGCGAAGGGCTCATCGTTTCGTCGGCCTGTCTGGGAGGTGAAATTCCCCAACTCATCATGAAGGGGGATATGAAAGGTGCAAGGGAAGCCATTCTGTGGTACAAATCACTGTTTGGGGAGGATTATTATCTCGAGTTGCAGCGACATCCGGCTTCCGATCCGGAATTGAGAAGGGAAGTCTATGAGAGTCAGCAGCTTGTCAACAAGGAGATCATCCAGCTGGCCAAGGAACTGGAGGTGAAACTGATTGCTACCAACGATGTCCATTTCGTGAACCGTGAAGATGCCGATGCACACGACCTGCTGATCTGTCTCAATACGGGCAAAGACCTTGACGATCCCACCCGTCTCCGATATACGAAGGAAGAATGGTTGAAGAGTACCGGCGAAATGAACCAGCTATTCGCCGACATGCCGGAAGTGCTTGCCACTACCGTTGAGATTGCCGAAAAGGTAGATTTTTATGAGCTCAATGCCAGTCCGATCATGCCGGAATTCCCGATTCCGGAGACATTCAACACCATCCAATATTATGTGGATCACTTCACGGTAGATCAATTGAGGGAAGAGTTCGGAAATGCCTATGACCGCCTTGGCGGTTTTGACAAGGCTTTGCGCATCAAATTTGAATCCGATTACCTTCAGTCGCTCGTCTACAAGGGTGCGGCCGAACGTTATGGTGATCCGCTGGAACCGGAGATCAAAGAGCGCATCGACTTCGAGTTGGATGTCATCAAGACCATGGGATTCCCAGGCTATTTTCTTATCGTACAGGATTTTATCAATGCGGCCCGGCAGATGGGTGTCATCGTGGGACCTGGTCGCGGTTCTGCAGCGGGGTCGGTTGTTGCCTATACCACCGGAATCACCAATGTGGATCCGATCCGATATGCCTTGCTGTTCGAGCGGTTCCTAAATCCTGACCGCATCTCCATGCCGGATATCGACATCGACTTTGATGACGACGGAAGACAACTTGTGCTGGATTGGGTGAAGGAAAAGTATGGCCGCGACCGGGTGGCACACATCTGCCCCTTTGGAACGATGGCAGCCAAGATGGCCATTCGTGATGTGGGCAGAGTCCTTCGACTTCCCCTGCCGGAAACCGACAGAATAGCCAAGATGGTTCCCGAAACACCCAAGATCACGCTGAAGGACGCCTACAAGGCCAATCCCTTGCTGGAGAAGGAGAAAACATCTTTTAATCCACTGATTGTCAAGATGCTGGAATTTGCCGGAACACTCGAGGGCTGTGTAAGGCAGTTCGGCGTGCATGCCTGTGGGGTGATCATCGGTCGTGAATCACTGGATCGGCACATCCCGCTGATGCCCACAAAAGACGAGGATCTGCTGACGACCCAATACGATGGGCACTACGTTGAGTCGATCGGATTGCTAAAGATGGACTTTCTCGGACTCAAAACGCTCTCCATCATCAAGGAGTGCCTCGAAAATATCAAACTTACACGGAAGATTACCCTCGACATCGACCGTATCCCCATGGATGATGCCAAGACGTTCGAGCTTTTCTCCAATGCGGAAACGACCGCCATCTTCCAGTTCGAATCTGCCGGGATGAAAAAGTGGCTGAAGCAACTGCAATCCAACTGCTTTGAAGACCTGGTGGCCATGAATGCGCTCTACCGACCGGGTCCGATGGACTACATCCCTTCCTACATCAACAGAAAGCATGGCCGTGAAGAGGTCGTTTATGACCACCCGATGATGGAAGAGTTCCTCAAGGATACCTACGGCATTACCGTCTATCAGGAGCAGGTGATGCTTCAGTCGCGGGCATTGGCCAACTTTACCAGGGGCCAGTCCGACTCCCTTCGAAAGGCCATGGGGAAGAAAGACAAAAACATGATGGACGACCTGAAGCTGAAATTTCAGGAGGGATGTAAGCAAAATCCGAAATTTATGGAGGGCTGCCGTAAAATAGGCAAACAAGCCGACCCACTGATCGACAAAATCTGGAAGGACTGGGAATCTTTTGCCTCTTATGCCTTCAACAAATCACACTCGGTCTGCTATGCCTTCATCGCCTATCAGACAGGTTACCTCAAGGCCCATTATCCTTCCGAGTTCATGGCTGCGGTTTTGAGTTGCAACCTCTCCAATTCAGACAAGATCTCCCTCTTCATGGACGAGTGCAACCACATGGGCATGAAAGTTTTGGGTCCGGACATCAACGAATCCCGAAGCTCCTTCTTTGTCAACAAAAGCGGTGCCCTCCGTTTTGGGTTGACGGCCATCAAAGGCGTCGGAGCAGGTGCCGTGGCCGATATCCTCAAGGAGAGGGATACCAACGGTGACTTCAAAAGCATTTATGATCTGGTAGAACGTGTCAATCTTCAGTCTACCAACAAAAAGAACCTGGAGGGTCTGGCCATGGCCGGTGCCTTTGACAGCTTCCAATCCCACACCCGTTCCCAGTTTTTTGCGGACATGGGAGACGGAGTGACCTTTCTGGAGGCGCTGATCCGCTATGGCAACAAAATACAGAGTGAGAAAGGGGCCGCAATGGCCAATCTCTTTGGTGACATCCAACCCATTTCCATCAAGCTTCCTACTCCTCCGGCAATTCCTGAGTGGCCCACCATCGTGGCCCTTGAGAAGGAGAAAAACCTGATTGGCATCTATTTGTCGGCTCATCCGCTTGACGAATATCGAATGGAAATCGATAGTTACTGTACCAAAGGAATCAATCTGACAGATCTGAGCAACGATCTGCCATCGTATAAGAACAGGGACCTCGTCATTGCCGGCATTGTGACCGAAGCCACTGACGCCATTTCCAAGAGCGGAAAAAACTTTGCCACCATGGTGCTGACAGACTACAACGGCTCCATGAAAATGATGCTGTTCGGCAGCGATTACGTATCCTTTGGCCGATATTGCAAAAAAGGACTCTTCCTCCTCGTGAAGGGAAGGGTTTCTGAACGGTGGAACAACAGCACGGAGCTGGAGTTCAAACCAAACAAAATCGAATTGTTGGAGGAACTGGCCGCTCGGGCTGAAACCATTGACCTTGAACTTTCGTTAGACAAAGTGGAGGAAGAACACTTGGAGGAGTTGATCCGGATGGTTGACAATAGTCCGGGAAAGACCACTTTGCGGTTTACGGTAGTGGATCCTGAGAGCGATATGCAGGTTCGGATGTTCTCAAGAATCAAGGGTGTTACCCTTACTCAGGAACTCAAAAGCTATCTGCAAAATCACTCCTTTTTTGGCATTAGTTTAAATTAAATTAGTAATTTTATACCTTTGTGAACTGTAAACGACGGTATGGTTATCTGCCGGTTTTTTTTGCCGGTTGCCAGGTAAATTCTACAAAAAGCTGAAAAACATTCAATTAATACGATAAGATATGACCATCGAAGTAACAGATGCAAATTTTGAAGAAGTTGTTCTTCAATCAGATAAGCCGGTATTGGTTGACTTTTGGGCAGAATGGTGCGGTCCGTGCCGCATGATCGGTCCACTGGTCTCTGAACTCTCTGATGAGTACAAGGGACGGGCAATCATTGCCAAAATGGATGTTGATTCCAATCCTGGCACTGCTGCCCGTTTTGGCATTCGCAACATCCCAACCATTCTGTTTTTTAAGGGGGGTGAAATTGCCGACAAACAGGTAGGTGCGGTTCCGAAAACCATTCTTGCCGCCAAAATCGACGGTCTGCTCTAAACTTCCCCGTTTCCTTCAGCAAAAGAGGTTGTTTCATCTGGTGAAACAACCTCTTTTTTTTCTCGGCCCTCCGACAGAACATCCCAAACGCAAATTGCGCATGCCAAGCCGATCAAATACCGGCTCTTGCATCTCAATCCGGGATGCTGCTGTAGCTTTTCGCCCGTACTATCTCATCCGGAATAGTACTTCGGGTTCTATCTCCCGCCTGCTAAATCCGGGTCCTTGCCAGCTTACTTTCAGACTTTTACCACCGCCACATTGCATGTATTTCACGCAAATGGCATGGTAGCCTGCCTTCAATGCAACCTCCCCCGGTTCTTCCACAGTACCGTGGTTGGCATCATTTTCAATCAGCTCCTTGCCGTCCAGATAGAGGTAACTGCCATCGTTGGAGGCAAGATAAAAGGTGTAAAGTCCGTCGGACGGAATCCGGATAAACCCATTGAACCGTACCCCAAAATAGTTGGGGACTTTGGCCATCCGGTAATTGAAATCAGGGGTAATGCCTTTGCTGATGGGCCTGACCATGTCCAGATCGGTGGCTTGGACGAAGAAACGCTCAAAGTAGTCATATTCCAATCCCGGCAGCACATCGGAGATCAGTACCGCATCATTCAGCTCGGCTTTGCGTATGGTCTGCTCGACAGGAATGCTTGCCATCCTGCCCGGGCAGAATGATTTCATCTTCAAAAGAGTCGTTTTGTTCAGAACCAACGGTTCCTTGTACAAAGGGGACTGATCGTTGGGTTCTGCCCCATCGAGGGTATACCGGATGTTGGATCCAGGGGTCTCACAAGCCAGGGTGATCCGGGTATCCTGCGTGAAAAGTACCTCTCCCGACTGAACGAAGGGAAGCTGGGTTACTGCCTCTCCGTTTTCAGACCAGGGAATGTTGCCACCTTTCGTCCCTCTTTCCTTGTTCGGGCTTGGCCCCATGCGGCAAGTGATCTGGCAACCTTTCATCAAATCTGCATGGCGCAGATAGGTGTTGGGATAATCCTTGCCATTCATCGTCACCGACTGGACATAGCAATTTTCTGCCTTGTTTCCGGGCGCCAGCAGGACGATGTTCTTGCCATTCTCGAGATGAACAATGGCTTTTTCAAACAAGGGGGATCCCATGGCATAGATCTGCTGCCCTGGCGAAACAGGATAGAAGCCGAGTGCGCTGAAGATGTACCAGGCCGACATCTGACCGCAATCTTCATTGCCTGCCAGTCCGTCGATCTTGTTTCGGTAAATCCTGGTCAAAATCTTTCGCGTGAGAAACTGTGTCTTCCAAGGCTCTCCGACATAATCGAAAAGGTAGGGGAGGTGGTGGCCGGGTTCGTTGCCATGCCAATATTCTCCCAGCTTCAAAGTGTCTTTCGAGGGCATGAAGAAAAGGGTATCCAGCCAGACAGCCAATTTTCTCTCCCCACCTGCCAGTTTCTTAAGGCCATCCACATCATGCGGAATGAACAGGTACTGGTATGCATTGCCCTCGGAGTAGGCTGAGTTGACTTTGGGATCGAATGGGGCAAGCCATGCATGCCGGAAGGTTTTTCCCCTGACAAAGCCGGTGGTGGGATCGTAAACATTCTCATAGGAATGTGCCCGCTGATGGTACCTGACATAATCCTCATCTTTTCCCATGGCTTTGGAAACCTGTGAGATGCACCAATCGTCATAGCAGTATTCAAGCGTCTTGGAGACCGACTCACCCTGCCTGTCGCAAGGCAAATAGCCCATCTGTTTGTAATATTTCAGCCCCAGTTTGTCGAGTTCGGCACTGTGTTTCATGGCTTCATACGCCTTAAGGGTGTCGTATCCCCGGATGCCTTTCAGGTAAGCATCGGCGCTCACGGGACCTGCATGGTACCCCAACATGTCGTCGGTATAATTTCCAGCCAATGGCCACATCGGAAGTCTGCCTCCATCATCATAGATTTGAAGCAAGGTCCTGACAAAGTCTGTCGTCCGTTTCGTATCCAGAATGGTCATTAGCGGGTGAAAAGCCCGGAAGGTATCCCAGAGGGAAAAGACGGTATAATTGGTAAATCCATCTGCTTTGTGGACCCGATGATCGTGACCCCGGTATTGCCCATCGACATCCATGAAGAGGTTGGGGGAGATGCATAAACGGTACATCGACGTATAAAACTGAATCAGGTCATCTTTTCTGCCCCCGGAGACTTCAATTCTTCCCAACTCCTTGTTCCAGGCCTTGTTGGTGGCCGTTTCAAGGGCGTCAAAATCCCAACCGGCTACTTCGGCATCCAGATTCTTTCGGGCTCCTTCGCAGCTGACCGCCGAGATCCCGACCTTAACCAGAATTTTTTCTCCCGCACGGGTGTCAAAGCTTGCAACTCCCTTGATGTTCTTCCCGGTAGCAGTCACTGCCGCTCCCAATAACGTGTCATTCTTTGCGATCTCAAACGATTTGAAGGGTTTGGAAAAGCGGGCCACGAAATAGACATACTGGTCCCACGCCCATCCATGGGAGCGGCGTAGTCCTTCCACCTCGGTATTGCTGATCCGCGTAAGAAAAAGTTCTTCGGCTCCGTTGGGATGTGCCAGGTCCAGGATCACCCGTGCGCTGTCACTCTGCGGGAAAGTATAGCGGTGTACGCCACAACGGGGGGTCGCCGTCAACTCCGCCCGGATGCCATAATCTTTCAGAAAAACTGCATAATAGCCGGGCCTGGCCACTTCATCCTTGTGGTCAAAGGAAGATTGATAGCCTGTTCCCTTGATCCCTTCCTTTCCTGACTGCAGACGGATCTTTCCAACGGTTGGCATGAACAGCAGGTCACGATATTCCGGGTCTCCCACACCACTGAGATGGGTGTGTGAAAACCCCAGGATCATCGGGTCAGGATAATAGTAGCCGCCGCAGGAACTCAGCCCCTCCTTTCTTGTATCCGGACTGAGTTGAACCCCACCAAAGGGATAGCACGGACCCGGGAAGGTTTGACCATCCCGGTAGGTTCCGATAAACAGGTTGACCTTGGTCGTAAAGTCGTTTTTTTGTGCAACCACAGAAAACATGCCTGCGAACAACAGGAGCATGGCAAGGGGTGTGCTTTTACGCAAATGAAAATAGTTCATGGTGTTTTGGATCGTTGAGATGGATTATCATGTACGGACAGACCGGGTTGATTCGATATTCGGATTTGTTGGTAGTTGTTTCATTCTGAATGAGATGGGTTTCAGGGTTTGATGGAGTGGAAAAGTTGTGATGCTGGAATCTCTTCTTTTTTGCCATGGGGTGGTTGCCAGGAGAGTGTCAACGCTTTCGCTCCACCCATTTGGAAATAGTCCACCCGGACGGAATGGTATCCCTTTTCCAATTCCACCTTGCAGACACGCTCCTGGGCCCTGTGGAACCCATCATTGATTAATTCGGTCTGGCCATCTACCACCAGGTTGCTCCCATCATTTGAGTTCAGAAAGAGGGTGTAGATCCCCGTTTCAGGAACCAGCAGCAGTGCATCAAAGAAGTAACCGAACGACCGGCTGTCGCGGATATCGGTGATGTCAAACTTACCCAGTACCTTTTGGGAGAGGATGGGATATTTTTTCATGTCTGCAAGTTTGACGCAATAACCTTCGAAATAATCACCCCGGATTCCGGATTGGACATCCGTCACAGACAAGGCCGGGCGGGGTTGCAGGGCAATGTAGTTTTTGGAGGCCGGGAAACTGGGATTCTTGTCCTTGGCAAAACATCTGGCTTTGAGGAGAGCGGAATGGTCCAATTGGAAAGGTGCGCTGTATTTGGGTGATTTTTCGGTCGGATCGCTTCCATCCAGCGTGTACCGGATGGTGCATTCCGGCTCGGAGGTTGTGAGCCGGATCTCGGTACTCCCCTTGAAATAGCCTTCCGGCGTTTCGATGGCAGGCATCATGGGGGTGGGATAGCTCTCAGACCAAGGCCGGTCGGCAATCTTTTGACCAAAGTTTTTGTTGGCCTCGGGTCCCATCTCAACCAAGAGTTCTCCACCCTTGACTATCATGGAGTGGGGCAGATAGCTTTTGATATACTCCTTACCGTTGAGTTTTACATTTTGGATGTACTTGTGTTCCTTGTCTGCAGCAGGTGCATGGATGACAAAGTTTTTGCCATTCTCCAGATGGATGGTGGCTTTGGGAAACAGTGGCGATCCCATGACATAATAATCCATTCCCGGGGTTGCAGCATAAAATCCCAGCGCACTGATCACATACCAGGCAGACATCTGTCCGCAATCCTCATTCCCTGACAAGCCATCCGGTTGATCGGAATAGAGGGTTTCCAGGATTTGTCTGACCCGCTCCTGCGTTTTCCAGGGTTTGCCAAGGTAATTGTACAGGTAGGCCATGTGGTGACTGGGCTCGTTGCCATGTACATATTGTCCGATGTTGCCGGTCATGTCTCCGGTTTTGGCCTGTGCCTCATCCATCTCGGTGGTAAAACAACGGTCGAGCCATTGGTCGGTTGCCTCATCACCGCCCATCTTTTTGAAGAGTCCCTGGTAGTCCTGTGGAACGAACAAGGAAAACTGATAGGCATTGCCTTCCGTAAAGTTGGAGGTAGAGCGGGGATCAAAGGGGATCTGCCAGTGGTAATCCTGCAACCTGCCACGCATGAATCCGGTAGATGGATCATAAAGATGCTGGTAGAACTGTCCTTTCTGGCTGTACTTGTGAAAATCCTCCTTGCTCAGATCTTTTGCCAACCTCGAAACACACCAGTCATCGTAGGCATATTCCAGGGTTTTGGAGACCGATTGGTCGTCGAAATCGCAAGGGATAAATCCCATGGTCTTGTAAAGCTCCTTGCCGGCACGAATCCCCTCTGAAAGTTGTTTCATGGCTTCCAATGCAAGCTTTGTATCATAATCCCTGAGCCCTTTGACGTAGGCATCTGCCACGACCGATAAGGAATGGTAACCGATCATCCCAAATCCCTCATTGCCGCCAAACTCCATGATCATCATCGAATCATAATGTCGGTATCTCTCGATGAAATTCCTGACAAACTGATTGGTCTTGTCGGGATAGAGTATGGTAAACAGGGGGTGCAAGGCCCGAAAGGTGTCCCAAAGGGAGAAGGTGGTGTAATAATCCAGGTCATCTGCCTGGTGGATCCGGTGATCCGTTCCAAAATAGCGTCTGTCTGCATCAAAAGCGATGTTGGGGTGGATCAGGCAATGGTAAAGTGCGGTATAGAAGGTGCGTTGCTGAGCAGTTGTTCCCCCTTCCAGTTCAACCCTTTCGAGTTCTTTTTGCCATTTGATCCTTGCCTGCTCCTTGACAGCCATAAAATCCCATCCTGGCAATTCGCTCTGCATATTTTTCCAGGCCCCTTCCATGTCCACACGGGAGAGGGCAACCTTGGCCAGAATCCCTCCCGAGGGAACCTTGCCAAAATCAAAGAAGGCCCGAATCTCTTTCCCCCCTGCCTTCTCTCCATTGGGCAGCAACTTCCCTTTGTCGCTGATGCCATGACGCAGAAAGGGTCTGGAAAAGCGGATCACAAAATAGATTTTTTTATCGCCGTCGAGGCTTGCATTGGCATGCCTGAATCCGGTAACCGTGCTGTCATTGGGAATTTCCAGGAAGAGCGAATCGACCCTGGTGGTGATGCCATGGGCCAGATCGAGGATCACATGACCCTCCTCCCACGATGGGAAGGTATAGTGGTGGAGACCCACCCGTTCGGTACAGGTCAGCTCTGCCAGGATGCCATTGTCCAGTCCGACACTGTAATAGCCGGGCGAAGCGATTTCGTTCTTGTGTGAAAAGTTGCACCGATACCCTTCTCCGGAAGAACCCGGTTTTCCTGGAACCATTCTGATTTTGCCAATGCCGGGCATCAGGAGGATGTCGGCACCACTCCCTACACCAGTGCCGCTGAAGTGGGTGTGACTAAAGCCCAGGATGCTTCGGTCAGAATAGTGGTACCCGGAACAGCCGTCCCAGGTGTCGGTACGTGTATCCGGACTGAGCTGTATCATTCCGAAAGGAAGGGTCGCTCCCGGAAAGGTATGGCCATGTCCATCAGTCCCGACCATCGGATTGACCAGGCCGGTATAATCTTTTCCTGCTGCGCGGACTTGCAGGGAGAATCCGGCCAGCATCAGCAGACACGGCAGAATCAGAGCGAGTCGTTTCATGATCAGACTTTGATAAAGATTTTACGATTGTAGAGGAACCAGACAATCACGAGGGATAGCGCCATCGAAACGGAAGTAAGCAGCAGATAAGCCCAGGGTTCTGACAACAGGCCGGCGACGTTGCCCCCTGCCAGTTTCTTTGAGATGCCCCCAAAGTCAATCAGATTTCTTGCCATGTAAATGGTAATCGGATTGACTCCAATCCAGACAAACATGGGGGTCCACTTTCGGTATCCCTTGACATCGATCAGATAGTAGAAAAGACCCATCAACAGGAGGCTGAGTCCGCCACCGATCAACACATAGGTCGAACTCCAGATCTTTTTGATGATGGGGAAATGAAACGACCACAGCAAGCCAACCACAATCAAGGCTAAACCGCCCATTAACAAGTACTTCACCCTTTGGTTCTCAACCCACTTGTCGTTTCTCAGGATTTTGGCAGCAAAAACGCCCAGAAGACAGGAGACCGTCGCGGGAAGAGTTCCCAGGATACCCAGGATGTCCCACATCCCTTTGGGACCATTCTTCTTCCCCGGAAGGAATTGAACATCCACGTACTGTGCCCAATTGGATTCGGGAGTCAGCGACACCATACCGGTATCGGGAACCGGAACGAAACAGAAAAGGATCCAGTTGCCGATCAGAATCAATATGGAAACCAGTGCCAGCCACTTGATTTCCAAATGTATGTACAGCATACCCGCAAAGAGGTAGGTGAAAGCGAGCCGCTGGAGAACCCCTAACAACCGGATGTCGGGCCAGCTGTTTGAGAAACCGCCATAGTAGATAAATCCCAACAGATAAAGCAGAAGAAAGCGTCTGAGCAATCTTTTATAGGCGGCCATCTTGCCATCGTTCCGAAGGATTTTGCTGAGAGAAAAGACCAGCGACATGCCCATCACAAATTCAAACAATGGGAAGATCAGGTCATAGAAGGTGAAGCCAATCCATTCAGCGTGATCCAGTTGCGGCAGAAATAGATCCTGCACCCAACCACCAGCCAGTTTTACCAAGGCAAGGGCGATGCCAGTACCGCCAACCAACCAGAACATGTCAAATCCGCGAAGCACATCAACCGAAAGAATGCGCTTTTCGGCAGGGGTGTTATTTTCCATGAGTCAGTGTTAATAGAAGTAGTCTAACAAAGATAGGAAAAAGTCATAACTCCATGCAGAACAGGTCAAAGATTCAACGGTGGGTATCATTTTCCAAGCCTTAACGGCGGATGTCCGGGAGCAACCAGTTTCTGGGAGAGGCAGTCCTCTTCCGGTTCAGGCGTATCGAGTCGCTTAACATCAAAAAACGGGAAACCCGGTCGGCCAATCAACTTACTTTGGCTTTCCCGGGTTCCTCACAATTAGGTCTACAAAAACAGTCTAAAAAAACAAGCTAGGTAAAGCAACGGATCCAAGAATCACAATTCAATTTAACGATGAAATAAAGGAAATAATAATTGCATGAATCCCATTGACCAATGAGTGAATGGTATCAGCGGGTTACTGTTGGGTGTCTTGGCTGAGCGAACGGAAAGGGTCATATTTCAGACCGCTCTTCCAACAGGGGAACGGTGATGGTCACGACGGTACCCGGATTGGGACTACCGGGCGTTCTCTCGCTATATTCCAGTGCGGTGACAACCCCATATTTCTCACCCAGAAGCTTGAGTCGTTTGCGTGTGAT
>JAJTBP010000394.1 GCA_021286825.1 Marinilabiliales bacterium
TTGTTGAACTAAACCGCTCCGCGGAAAAATCCTTATATTCCGGCCCTTTGTTTTTATCTCCCCTCCGATTCCTGAACTGAGAAGTATCACAGGGCGTCGTTTTCGCTACAATATCTCATCACCGGCAGCCATTACGGCCGCTGGGAAACAAAAAAGGAGATATTGTTATGGAAAGGGATCGTCAAAAAGATTTCACCAACTACCTCTATCTGCAGCGAGTAGCCCGGAAGACGCGCCTTGCCTATCTGCAGTCGGTTAAAGGTCTCACTACGTATTTCAAACAACCGGCGGATCAATTGACCAATGACCAGATTCAAGAATACCTGTTGTATTGCATCCGGGAAAGGAAACTGGCTTGGGCTACCTGCAATGTCATTTTCTCCGGACTGAAGAGATTCTATCATGGCTTTCTCGGACGGGATAATGCTGGATTCTCCATTCCGCCTCGGCCGCGCTCTCATCAACTCCCCATGCTATTAAGCAGGGATGAAGTCAACCGGATTCTCAATGCTCCGGACAATCTCAAGCATCGGGCTCTCTTGGCGATCATTTACGGTTCAGGCCTCAGGGTCAGCGAAGCCGTGAGCCTCCGAGCCGAGCACATAGATTCGAAACGGATGCTGATCCGGATTGAGCAAAGTAAAGGCAGAAAAGACCGCTATACCATCTTGTCAAAAGGCTGTTTGACGCTGCTCCGGGAGTATTGGCGCACTTACCAGCCGGGGAAGTGGCTGTTTTTTGCCAAGGATAAAAACAGACCCATGCCGGTGGAAACCGCCCAGAAGATTTATACCCTTACCAAACGCAAAGCAGGTGTCACCAGAGGGAGGGGAATACACACCTTGCGCCACTGTTTTGCCTCCCATGCCTTGGAAGACGGCGTTCAGTTATTCATCATCAAAAGATGGCTGGGACACACCTCGATAAAAACGACCTGCATGTATCTGCACGCCTCCCCAGAAATGCTGTTGAAGGTATCGAGCCCTCTCGATTCCTTGATGGAGGAGGCAAGAGCATGAAGCCAAGATACGAAGTCGCCGGCATCTTTCGCCAATACGGTGATGAATACCGGCAAAAACATGCCATGTCCATCGAGCAGCGTAAGGTGATGGCGGCAATTATGGCCTGCAGGACAGCACAACTGGGTGGTCATCAGGAGGTATGCGACCGGTGCGGCACAATACGGAACTGCTACAATTCCTGCCGCAACCGCCATTGTCCGAAGTGTCAGACCATGGCCAAGGAACAATGGCTGGAAAATTGCCGCAAGGAACTTCTGCCATGTGGGTACTTTCATATGGTCTTTACCGTACCGCATGACCTGAATTCCTTGATCCTGCTCAACAGGAAAGCCCTGCTCTCTTGTCTGTTTGCCGCAGTAAAGGAAACCGTCTTTGCCTTTGCCGCCGACCCGCAGTGGCATCTTGTTGGAACACCGGGTCTGCTGACGATCCTTCATACCTGGAGCCAGACCCTGATCGATCATTTCCATATCCATTGCCTCATTCCAGCCGGTGTGCTTTCAAACGATGGCAAACGGTGGATTGCCGGAAAGGACACGTTTCTTTTCCATGTTAAGGCACTGGCCAAGGAATTCAAGAAACGCTATCTCACAATGATCGAGCAGCAGATGTGTTCTCTTGCTCTTCCCCAAAACGGTTCAACCTGCATAAGGAAGGCTTGGGACAAGGACTGGATTGTCTATGCCAAAAAGCCATTTGCCGGTCCGGAACAGGTCCTCTCCTATCTTGGCCGCTATACCCATAAGATTGCCATTGCCAATCATCGGATTAAAGCAGTGGAGAATGATCGGGTGTCATTTACCTATAAGGATCGGGATGACGGCGACAAGACCAAGACGATGACAATTGCCGCAACGGAATTCATCCGCCGTTTCCTGCTTCATGTCCTGCCGCACCGGTTCATGAAGATCAGGTACTATGGATTTCTTGCCAACATCTGCAAGGGAAAAGCTGTGCTTTTGATTCGCAGGTTGATCGGTAAGTCCTGCAACATCCTTACACATGCAGGTGAAACCATCCGGGAAAAGATGTTCCGCCTCACAGGGAGGGACATCCTGCGTTGTCCCTCTTGTCTTCAGGGTATGATGGTGCATTCAACCCTGTTGTATCCATTAAATAGCAGTTGATCAGGATCTATTTCCCGGTAAATGTTTTTTCAAATCTCGATTGAGAAAAGGCACAGGTGCGTCGAAATCACGGGGAAATCGAGAAGTAAACCCATGGAACAATCAAAAATCAGGCACTGCAGCTGTTCGAGTATTGCTCTGCTCCGCATTCACCCTTCCGGAAGCAAGGTCCTCCATTCATTTCTGCTCCATATTCATGCCATACAAAATGTTTACTTCGAAGTTACAAGGTGTTATAAACTAACTCCATAGGGGATTTTGGAAGCATTTTCTTCGAACCCGCGGCTCAGTTCAACAACATTTTATCAATCATCCCGCTTCGACAT
>JAJTBP010000395.1 GCA_021286825.1 Marinilabiliales bacterium
ATAGGCCAGGTTGGAGACGAACCCGTCGATGCCTCCATTGTGCCCAAAGGCCTTTCGTTCATAAAAAGGAATCTGGAAGAGTCCCATTCCAATTCCATCACGAATCGTCTTCATTCGGTCGAGGCTGGATGGACTGATCAGCTTCCCAGCAAAGAGTGCCTGAGCAAACCGAACCAGGTCGGTAGGTGTGGAAACGATGGCTCCCGCACCCCCTGGAATGCTCATGTCGGTCTCCGGCATCTGCTTCCATTCCCCTTCGTATTGGTAAGAGAAGGCTTCGTTGTGGCCAGGAACCGTCTTGGCACCCATCGATGTCGATTTCATGCCCACCTTTGACAGGATTCGTTCTTTCAGGTTGTCACCATAGCTTTTGCCGGTTACCCGTTCAAGGATGTAACCCAGCAGGACAAAATTGGAATTGCTGTACGCCATCTTCTCTCCCGGGGTAAAATCCGATCCGGCCTTGGTGATGATCTCCACCATCTCCGCCTCACCCTTGGGATGGGTCATGTATTGTTCGTAGGCCGGGTCATTGGTAAAGTTGTGGATCCCGCTCCGATGTTGCAACATCTGCCCAATGGTGATGGCAGACGCATGCGTGATACCGGGATAATACTTGTCTAGGGTGAGGTCAAGAGACAATTTTCCCTCCTCGATCAATTGAAAGATCATGACCGTGGTGAACATTTTGGTGATGGAACCAATCCTGTACCGGGTTTCGGTATTGGAAGGGAGCACCTGACCCCCGGCCGTACCAACCCTGCCAATGGCCCGGCTGTAAAGGAGTACTCCGTTTTTAGAGAGGGCAAGGCTGCCCATGGCCTTATTGCCGGCTGCCAGACGGTCGAACAGACTGTCCAGTCGGGCTTTGTCGATTTGCTGACCAAAGAGGCTAGTGCTCAGCATCAGAAGGAGAACAGAAAACAAAATGGATTTCTTCATAATGGGATGGACCTGTAGGTTATGGCGGATCGGTGGGCGGCAGAGATCGCAAGATTTCGCATGGTTGGGACTCCCGAACCCATTTCCTGATCCGCTTCTATCCATTGGACGCATCATCCTTCGAAAGATTACAAAGAACCTCCTGAATATTTGAAATCCATCCCGGTTTAGGTCGACAGCTCCTTCCGCAAAACAAAAACCGTCCTTTCTGCAGGTTCGGCAAAAAGGACGGTCTCTCAATTACCGGAGACTCCGGTCATAGCTTGACTAATCTTTCTTGGGTTCTCCCATTTTGTAGATTTTTCGCAACTGCAACAACACGAAGAAGATAAATCCCCAAACCACCAGTACAGATAGGGTATAGCTAAGCAGCAACCAGATGGGAGCCTTGCTTACGACATTCCAGATGGCCCTGGGCTCATTCAATGGGGGCCGATAGGTCGCTTTCCCGGCTTTGATCACTGCCTCCTGTTTAACCACGCCGAACAACTCTTCGTTGGGAACAGTCGCCAATACCTCCAGGTTTCCACTTGCATCAGATGGCAGATTGGCCGGTACCAGGAAGGATGCCTTGCCATCCACTCCCGTTTCGGCACTCCCCAATGGCAGATTTCCGAAATAACGTTTGGCAAATAACTTCAATTCAAGGCCGGGGATCGGTTTCTTCAGAGACCCTTTGGCACCATTGGCCAAGACCACGACTGCCTGTTTGGCCTCATCAAAATTCAGCGCCAGCTCCACCTTGTCGAAGGTCTCGCCACCAAAGCTGGGTTTGACGGCCAGAGCCTGGGTATAGTTGGGATTAAAACTCCGGATAAAGGAGATCACATTCCAGATATCTGCCGAGCTCAGCGCATTTTTGAAGGAAGGCATGGTCACCCGCCCTTCACTAATCTTGTAATGCAGGGCCCCATCCGGATTCTGTTGCATTTGGGCCGAGGCCGGATCGGGTGGCGGTGGGGTCAGCTTGACCGCATTGTTTTTACCTGGATCGCCATGGCAGGACTTACAGTTGGCCATGTAAAGATCATGGCCTGCACTCCTGGATTGATCGGAAAACTGGGTACTGCTCAGTTTGGCACTTTGATCTGCAGGGACGACCCATGGTGATTGGGCAAAAAGATACCCGGAAAACTGGGCGATCAGAATCAATAGAAAGAATTTGCGTTTCATCGGTTATTCAATTATGCTGCAGGTTGCTGATCGGGTTTTGAACTCTCTTCTTCTGCTACTTCCCAGATCGGGATGACGGGAAAGAGCTTCATCAGGACGGAAATGATCATCACGGCTAGTGTGAGGGTACCCACGGTGATGGCAGATTCAACGACCGTCGGATGATACACCATCCAGGCATCCGGTACATTCTGTTTGGGCAGAAAGGGCGATTCCATGGTGGGAACGACAATAATCAATCGCTTGAACCAGGATCCAATCAGCACCGCAAAGGCAATGAACACCATCGGGAATGGCTTGCGCATCGCTTTGAAGAGCAGCAGGATCATCGGCAGAATCAATCCAAGCAACTGAACACT
>JAJTBP010000396.1 GCA_021286825.1 Marinilabiliales bacterium
TACCACAACATCCGCATTTTGTGCCTTGGCAACTGCCTCTGCGATCAGCTCCTTCTCCGGACGATTGTCTCTTTGGGTAGGTTTACCAAAAATACTGAAACGGGATTCATAATCCGGATTCTCAACAAAGTTGGAACCTTTTGCCCAACTGATGGTTGCCTGGTCTCCAGCAACCTGCCTGATTCCTTCGACCAATGTAACGGACTGACTAAAATCAGCCGCGACACTCCAGGTTCCGGTCATGTTTTCCCGGTTGTTGGCCATCGGTCCGACGACTGCTATCCGCAAATTGCTCTTCAAAGGCAAAACGTTGCCCTCATTTTTTAACAACACAGAGCTCTTGGCTGCTGCCTCCCTGGCCAATTGCAGATGCTCGGGAGTGAACAGCTCTTGCTTCGCCCGGGTTTCGTCACAATAGCGATACGGGTCATCAAAGAGCCCGAGTTTATATTTGGCCTCGAGGATACCCCGACAGGCAGCATCGATCTCCTGTTGCGTGATTTTTCCTTCTTTCAACGAAATCTTCAGGGTACTCAGGAAACCCTCACTCACCATGTCCATGTTGACACCTGCCTTCAAGGCAAGCATGGAAACTTGCCGGAGATTACCCAGTCCATGGTCGATCATTTCACTGATTCCGGTATAATCCGATACCACAAATCCCTTAAAGCCCCATTGTTTTCTCAGCAAATCGGTTAACAACCATTTATTTGCCGTTGCCGGTACACCATCGATTTCATTGAACGAGGCCATCACACTGCCGGCTCCCGCCTCAACGGCAGCTTTATAGGGCGGGAGATATTCGTTGTACATCCGGATGCGACTCATATCGGTCGTGTTGTAATCCCTTCCGGCTTCTGAGGCTCCATACAGCGCAAAATGCTTGACGCAGGACATAAGGGTATTCCGATCCGCCAAATTATCTCCCTGATAACCTTTTACCATGGCCACTCCAACCTTGGAGGCAAGAAAGGGATCCTCCCCGGCTCCTTCTGCAATGCGGCCCCAGCGAGGGTCCCTGCATATGTCCAGCATGGGTGAAAAGGTCCAGTTGATGCCATCTGCACTCGCCTCTACCGCAGCTATGCGGGCACACTTGCGAATCAATTCAGGATCCCAACTGCAGGATTGTGCCAGTGGAATAGGGAAAACCGTTTGGTATCCGTGGATGACATCCATCCCGAAAAGGAGGGGAATCTTTAACCGGCTTTCCTGAACGGCAATGGTTTGGTAAGCTTTTATTTTGGCGACCGATTTGATGTTGAAGAGCCCTCCGACGAGTCCATCTTCAATCTTCTTCCGAACACCAGAGCTGTTCAGTTCTCCTGTGGCAAAATCTCCGGCAGTAGGAAGATTCAACTGTCCCAGTTTCTCATCCAGGGTCATTTTTTCCATCAGGCCATCGATCATTTTCTTCATATCCGTTTTCGACCCGGTTTGACCATAAGTCGCAGTACAGCATAGGAGCAGAGCGATGATAAGGATGGATTTTGCAGTTTTCATTTGTTTGATGTTTGTGATGGAAAAAAAGGATTCTCAACCGTATGGCTGATGAAAAGCTGGAAGGGTAGGGCAGGACAGGGAATTTTCATTGGGATGCCTGGGCTATTGAATGTGTTTGATTTCAGACAATTGAGAGACTCCAGCCTCATTGAAGGCTTCAATGGCAAAATAATAGTCCGACTCCTTGTCCATTCCCTTGAACCAATATTCATTGCTTCCATAGACCATGATGGAGTTGTAAAGTTTGTCAGGGGCAGTTCCAAAATAGAGATTGTAACCGTAAGCATCATCCGATGGTGACCATTTGATCCATGCGCTCCGTTTGTCTTTTTCGGTTCTCAGAACGATCAGATCCTTCACCACCAATGGCTTGGGACAATCGGCCAAACCAAATACCCGAAGTCCGCTGATGGCAAATTTTCCGCTCGGAACATGCAGGTTTTCCAGTTTTACATACCGTACATGGACCGGTTGGTCAAAGGTCAGGTAATCATGCGGGACATCTTTGCTGTTCTTGCTTTTGTCTGCAAGGATACGCCAAACCTTCCCGTCGTTGGAGCCCCACAGCTTGTATTGGTGGTAGAGATGGGGTACTTTGCCCATGATGCTGGCATCCTGGTCTGCATAATTGATCTGAATCGCATGTACTTCGGATACGCTACCCAGATCTGAGATCAGGTACTCTCCGGGATCACCCGTTTTGGCACTCCACCAGGTACGTATGCTCTCATCCACGGCATAGTTCGGCACCTGTCCACCCAGGGTGGAGGATACCATGACCGGTTTTCCATAGTTTAGCAACATCCATCCCGTAAATCGACTCTTGAGATGGTCTGCCGGTCCGGAGGGCAAATATTGCGGGTAATCTCCGAAGGCTGTGTTGCAATACATCAGTCCATCCTTGTCAAATCCGGCCGGCCAAATGCCAATTCTGCGCTCAAAATTGTTTTTCACAGAGATGA
>JAJTBP010000397.1 GCA_021286825.1 Marinilabiliales bacterium
TGGCAGGTATCCAGGAGATACTGATCATCACCACTCCGGAAGAGCAGTCCGCCTTCATTCGTCTGCTGGGGGACGGGTCCCAATTTGGCATCTCCTTGCAATACGTGGTGCAACCATCTCCCGACGGACTAGCCCAGGCGTTCATCCTGGGAGAGGAATTCATTGGATCCGAAGATGTCTGTCTCGTACTGGGCGACAACATCTTCTATGGCCATGGCTTCATCAGTCTGCTGAAAAATGCCGTTGCTCAGGTAACCCAGGATCGGAAGGCGACCGTTTTCGGATATTGGGTCAGTGACCCGGAAAGATACGGGGTCTGCACCTTTGACAAAGAGGGATCGGTGACCACCATCGAAGAAAAACCCAGGCAGCCCAAGTCCAATTATGCCGTGATCGGTCTCTATTTCTACCCCAATTCGGTCATCGAAATTGCCAAAGGAATCAAACCCTCTGCAAGGGGCGAACTCGAAATCACCGCAGTCAATCAGGAATACCTGGATCGGAAATCCCTCAAAGTGGAATTGATGGGACGCGGATACGCATGGCTCGACACCGGCACACATGAATCCCTGCTCGATGCAAGTGCTTTCATTGCGACCATTGAAAAACGCACCGGATTGAAGGTCGCCTGTCTGGAAGAGATTGCCTACCGAAAGGGTTGGATCGATGCCGAACAGTTGAAGCTGCAAGGCAATCTCCTTTCCAAAAACCAATATGGCCAATACCTGTTGTCATTGATTTGAAAACCGGAAGCCGAAGTGCAACGCCATGTACAGAAACCATCCCAGATCGGGAAAAGGCTGAATCTTGAGAGGGTCAAAGAATCGGCCCTAACCACATAACCAGATTGCCCCATGAACATTTTTGCCACACCCCTCTCCGGACTCTTCCTCATCCAGCCCAAAATTTTCAGTGACGAACGCGGCTATTTCCTGGAGACTTTTAAACAGACCACCTTCGAAAAAGCCATTGGACCGGTTTCTTTCGTGCAGGAAAATGAATCCAAGTCAAGTTTTGGGGTGTTGCGAGGACTCCATTACCAGAAACCGCCCTTTACCCAGTCGAAATTGGTTCGATGCATCCAGGGTTCCATTCTCGATGTGGTGGTCGACCTCAGAAGCTCTTCCCCAACCTATCAGCAGACCTTTTCAGTGATTCTGGATTCAGAGAAAAAGAATCAACTCTTTGTCCCCAGAGGTTTTGCGCATGGATTCGTCGTTTTAAGCGATTCAGCCATCTTTGCCTACAAGGTCGACAACCCCTATTCACCCCAACACGAAGCCGGAATCCGGTACGATGATCCCGAATTACTGATAGATTGGATGTTATCCAAATCTGATCTGAAATTGTCCGCAAAAGACCAATTCCTACCCTTCCTTTCTGAAACCCAAATCCCCGAATTCCGGTAGAACATTAGGTGTTTTAAGATTTTTTAAGTAAAATTGTAGACCCTGAAACCTGTAATGGAAAACCTGACAACATTTGAAACCAATTTTTGAATTTTCTCAGGTTTATTGATTTCAGGCAACCAAATTGGTTTGATACCTGCTTAGTACGTTGAATTGGGACTGAGGAGGCGAAGCTGTGTAGACACACGAAATCAAGGGTAGCAAAATGGCAACTTATCAATATGTAACGTGGACACTTTCCTTTCCTCCAAATGAATTGCAAAACCTTTCCTGAAAACCATTTTTATCTGTCAATCAATCAAAACAAAATAGGCATGAAATTCCTTCGCTACGCAAAAACCATCGGTTTGATCCTTCTGTTGGGTCTCTTCATTCAGACCCAGACACAGGCCCAAATCAAACCAACTCCGGCCATCATGGCCCAAATCAACGCCGAATTGCAAAAAAGAGGGTTGACGGAGGGAGAGGTGCGGGTAAGACTGATTCAAAAAGGCATTGACGTGGAAAACATTCCCATTGAGCAATTGCCACAATACAAGGATCGGGTCATTGCTGTTCTGGATGAGATGCAGGCAGAGAAAGCCGCCCAGAACGGCGTTGCCCAACAGGCGAATGTCACACCGGTTCAGACGGCCCCTGCCAACGTGGTAACCACCCAGGGTGGCACCGTTCAAACGGTCGGCGTTGTGCCCACCCAAACTGTACTTCCAAACAACGTTGTTGCCGTGGATCAAGGGAATAATGGAGTAATGGCTGTTCAACCCATTACCACCCCACAGGAAGCTGCAGCCGAAGCGGCGCAAAAAGTCAATCAAAAGGCCGCTGCAAAAAAAGGTGAAGGTGCCGGTATCTATGGACATACCCTATTTACCGACAAGACCCTGGATGTCTTCCGGACATCCGATGGTGCCCAGGCCCCAGATACTTATGTTTTGGGAGAAGGCGATGAGGTGAGAATTACGATTTTCGGAGCTTCCCAGACCGACATCCAGCAAAAGATCAATCCCGATGGGTACATTCAACCCGTCGGCACA
>JAJTBP010000048.1 GCA_021286825.1 Marinilabiliales bacterium
CAGCAAAGTGTTGTCTGACCATGAGAAGGCAAAACAGATCCTCTTCATCGCCTTTGATTGGAATACCATTGTGGCAACGAAAAAGCAATTCCCAAAAAACAAATGCTATTGGTTAAGTGCCTCGAGAGCAGAGGTCTTGGGCAAGCTGAATGAGTTGACTCAAAACCATCTGGATGGATTGGATCTACGTAGCAACATCCTTGACAAAGAATTGATGACGGCCATTGAATCCCAACCCCTGGAAGTTCTGGCCTGGACCGTGGATGATCCTGCCGAAGCAAGAAGGATCATTGAGCTGGGTGTACACAAGATTACCACCAACCGACCAGCAGCTTTAAAACTTGAAATGAGAAAAGCGGGAAAAGATTGACAATCAAATCAACCCACTCAGAAATAAATTGACCCAATCGGTCAAATCAGGTCTGGGTCAGATGATCATGCCTGCACCCACCACATTGTTGGTCGATTCATCGATGATGATCAAACTGCCCGTCTCCCGGTTCCGTTTATAAGAATCGTAAAACAATGGTTTGACGGTCTTGATGGTGATTCTTGCGATATCATTCAAACCAACAGACAAATCATCCTTCACCTCATCCAAGGTATTGATATTCACCTTATATACTACCTCATTCACCAGACATCTCATTTCGCTGGATGTATGCTTGACAAGATATTTTCCCTTGACTTGCAGTGGCTTGGCATTGAGCCAACAGACCATCAGTTCAATCTCCTGCCCTACTGTAGGCAAATTTCCCACAGCTACGATCATGGAACCCCTGCTGATATCAATTTCGTTTGAGAGTCTAATGGTCACTGACTGGGGAGGAAAAGCGCTCGCTAGACTTTCCGAACCAAAATCGATACCCTCAATGGTGCTTTGTAATCCGCCCGGCAAGACCACAACCTCTTGGCCAACACGAAAAATACCTCCGGCAACTCTTCCCGCATATCCGCGGTAATCATGGTATTGATCTGAAATGGGACGAATTACATATTGTACCGGGAAACGGGGATCATCGAAATTGTGATCTCCCCCAACAGGCAAGGTCTCCATCAATCCGATGAAGGTTGGACCTGTGTACCAATCCATATGTAAGGAAGCCTCCACAACATTGTCTCCAAGTTTGGCGCTAATGGGCAGAAAATGGACATCTTGTATGGCCAGTTTGGTAGCAACAGAGCCAAAATCGGCTACGATGGCATCGAAAACGTCTTTGGCAAAATCAACCAAGTCCATCTTGTTTACACAAACCACAACATGCGGAATTTGCAGAAGCGAGGCGATATAGGCATGTCTCCTTGTCTGTTCAATGACTCCATTCCTCGCATCTATCAAGATGACGGCAGCATTGGCTGTAGAAGCCCCGGTAACCATGTTACGGGTGTACTGAATGTGTCCGGGTGTATCGGCAATGATGAATTTGCGCTTGGGTGTGGCAAAATAGCGATAAGCCACATCAATGGTGATCCCTTGTTCTCTTTCTGCCCGAAGACCGTCCGTTAACAAGGCCAGATTGACCTCCTCGGCTCCCCTGCTGATGCTGGCTCGCTCAATGGCTTCCATCTGGTCCTCAAAGATGGCTTTGCTATCGTAAAGAAGCCTGCCAATCAATGTGCTTTTTCCATCGTCCACGCTACCAGCCGTGGTAAAACGGAGCAATTCCATATCCAGGTATCCGATTTCTTTTCCTGATGGCTGACTAGTCTTGTTTTCAGTCATTTTTCTAAAGATTCTTGGCCGGAAAACCAGAGGATCGCAGAATCGTCTGTTGCGATCTCAGAAGTGTACCGGTATGCATAACAACTTAAAAATAACCCTCTTTCTTGCGGTCTTCCATGGCAGCTTCTGATCTTTTGTCGTCGGCTCGACCGCCTCGTTCGGTAACCCTACTGGCTGCTACCTCTTGAATGATTTCCTCCAGGGTATTGGCTTTGGACAATGTGACACCTGTACAAGTAATGTCCCCAATGGTTCGGCAACGAACCTGCCTGATTTCTGCCTTTTCACCCGGTTTCAATTTCATAAAGGGAGCCGTTGCCAGCCACACACCATCTCTGCAAAAAACCTCCCGTTCATGAGTATAATAAAGAGAGGGCATGGGTATGTTTTCCATGAGAATGTATTGCCATACATCCATCTCCGTCCAGTTACTGATTGGAAACACCCGAAAATGTTCCCCTATATGTTTTCTACCATTGAAAAGATTCCAGAGTTCAGGCCTTTGATTTTTGGGATCCCACTGGCCAAACTCATCCCGATGTGAGAAAAATCGCTCCTTTGCACGGGCCTTTTCCTCATCACGTCGTCCACCTCCCATGGCACAATCAAACTTCAGTTCTTCTATGGCATCCAGTAAGGTTACCGTTTGCAACACATTCCGGCTTGCATTGACACCTTTTTCCTCCACAGCCCTTCCCTTATCAATTGAATCCTGAACATAGCGGACAATCATACGGGTACCCGTTTTCTCCGCCAAATCGTCCCGATATAGGATGGTTTCCTCAAAATTGTGGCCGGTATCAATGTGCATCAATGGAAAAGGAACTTTAGCCGGATAAAAGGCTTTGCGGGCCAAATAAAACATGACAATCGAATCCTTGCCTCCTGAGAAGAGCATTACTGGATTTTCAAATTGTGCGGCAACTTCCCTGATGACAAAAATCGATTCCGCCTCCAGTTCCCTTAAATGGTTGATGGTCGTATGCTCCATGACAACTTAATCTATATACTAGAAAAGATGGGAAATTGCTTTCCCATCCGGTGAGCTACAAAAATACACAATATGGTGAATTTACGTCATGCATCTTTCACTTCGTCACATCCTTCTTGCATTTCAGTCTACTACTTCGCAGAGATGCTGAATACATTACAAAAAATCTTTTTCTGACTACCTTATGGATCAGGTCAGCGACTTGATAACGAGACATCATGAATTTTTCAAAAGTCAGCCCAAGACATGACAAGGCACTTGAAGGATGAAAAATCCTTGTTCCAATGTCATTGGCCACTCAAACCAAGTATCTCAGGTTAACACGATGGTTTGGGCATGCGTGCACAAAGGGTTATCGATGGAATCCAGAATGGATCGAGAAGGTCCATTCTTGAGAAGGATAGGCAAGCTAATTCCGTTCCCTTCAGTTCATTTTGATCATAAGGGAAGAGAAGATTTTTCCCACCTTGTCACTTGCATTGATGGATTTCTCAAGGGCCATGAGTATGTCCCTACGCTTGATCAACTCAATTGCATTGGTCTCATTGTCAAATAGGAAGGAAAGATACTCCTGATAAATATCGTCTGCCTCCCGTTCATTGTCATTGATGATGATACAACTCTGCTCAAAATTCCTAAAATCCCGTACCGTATGAACCTGGTGAAGTACCTCCTTGATCTCTTTGCAAGAAGACTGCAGACAATCAACAATGGCTGTGAACTCAACCGGTAGTTCGGGTAGATTGTAAAGACGGATACGGTCTACGGCAGAATGCAAGTGCCTGACGATTTCGAACAGTTGCTGAATCAAATCATAGACATCTTCTCTATCGAAAGGGGTAATAAATGAACCGCCCAGTTCATCCAAAATGTCTTGTTTGAGTCCGGCAGCATTTTTCTCCAATTCAAAAATGGCAGTTGCCAATTGGTCTCTTTCCTCTTTCTTCGTGACGAGGATCAACTCCTGGAACTTTACGACCGCATCGAAGATTGCATCCGCAGTATGGGCAAAGAGTGGAAAGAATTTCCTGTCAAGAGGCACAAAAAAACGCAGCAAAGAATGGTTCGACATCGATTGGGTATTGATTAAAATTCAAATGTATGGTATAGTCCAAACACAACGTTGATCAGGCAGCCATCTTAACAAAACCAGTGTTTCCTCCAATGATTGCCGGCAGATAATTCGTGTATGGAAGATAGCCATTTATACTGGTAAATTTCATGCTCTTCCGTTTATTTATGGTTTCAAAAATGTTACATTCCGGTGACAGATCAAAATTCCAATGGCCGCAAACAACAAAATTGTTACATCAAAAAATCAATCACACTTATCATTTCCTGAACCAGAACAAATTAGCGACAGTGTAACATGCGTGTAACATTTATGTAACTGAATACAATCAATTTTGAAACGTGGGCAATTCAGGAATAATTGATAGTTACCCTTGACTTTGCACTTTTCTTTGGTAAATTAGAAGAAAAGTTGCCCAAGATTCGGCAATGAAGAGATGACAGCCCTATTTTCTCATATAAAAGTAATTGATTTGGATGAAAGAAAATTATAAAATTTTAATTGCGGAAGACGAGGAGGATTTGTGTGAAATTCTCCAATTCAACCTTGAAAGTGAAGGATACAAGGTGGATGTAGCCCATTCTGGAGAAGATGCACTCAAGAGAAAATTGGTGCAGTATGATCTTTTTCTTTTGGATGTGATGATGGGAAAAATGTCCGGGTTTTCATTGGCTCAAAAGATTCGTAAAGAGTATGAACTACAGACACCTATCATATTTCTTACGGCCCGCAACAGTGAAAATGATCTGCTTACCGGATTCAATGTTGGGGCAGATGATTACATCTACAAACCCTTCTCTATTCGGGAATTGCAGGCAAGGGTAAAATCTGTGCTGAAAAGAGTGCAAACCCTGACGCCAAATGACCCCAAAACTGAATTGAAAGTAGGAGAAATTACAGTAGATTTTGTATCCAAAAGAATCCTGATTGGAGCAAAAAAGATTGAGCTCACACGGAATGAATTTGAAATACGTGCCTTGTTATCCAAACACCCCGGAAGAATTTTTTCCAGGGAAGAGATCTTGCTCCGGGTTTGGGACAATGATGTCATCGTTACCGATCGAACCGTAGATGTAAACATCACCCGGCTTAGGAAGAAAATGGAGCCATTGAATGGTTACATCAAAAATAAAGCGGGCTATGGTTACTATTTTGAAGTATAAATCTTTGGCTATGCCCTTCCGACACAAATCCATCAAGTGGAAACTATTCATCAATTATTTCACGCTGTTCGGTCTGGTCTTTTTTTCGGTGATCGTTTACCAAAGCATCCATGAAAAACAATTCCGGATTACACACCTTGAAAACAAATTGGAAGGTTATACAGACCTGATTTATCGATTCATCGATGAAAGAAAATTGAATGAATCGAAGGATTTTGGTCAATTGGATTCTTTGAAAAAGATCCTTCCTCCCGAAATATCAAGAATCACCCTGATCGACTTGACTGGCAATGTTCTGTACGACAACACAGTCTCTGCCTACAAGGAAATGGAGAATCATTCGTCTAGACCAGAGGTAAGAAAATCGGCTGAAAGCGGAAGCGGGTATGACATTAGGCATTCCACCACCACAAGGCTGGACTATTTTTATTTCTCAAAAAAATACAAGGGTCTCATCATTCGTTCTGCTGTGATCTTCAATGTCGCCGTAAAAAACTACCTCAATGCTGACAGGGCATTCATCCTCTTCTTTGTTCTGATGTTTGCTGCATTCGGGATCGTGCTCAGAATCATTGCCAACCGACTTGGAGATTCTGTGATGCGTCTTAAGGATTTTGCGATGTTGGCTAGACAAGGAACGAGTTCATCTCCTGCCATGCAATTCTCGGATGATGAATTGGGAGTCATCAGCCGTGAAATAAGTTCACTCTTTGAACAAAGCAACCAGGCAAAAACAGAGCTGCTGCTGGAGAAGGAAAAGCTTATCGGACACCTTTTTGTTTTGAAAGAGGGTGTCGCCTTTTTCTCTTCGCAGAAAAAAGCCATATTGAACAATAGCCACTTTATCTTTTATCTCAACAAGATAGCGGAGGAAAATCCCATTCCCATCGAAAAGATCTTTGATCTGTCTGAATTTGAAAACATCAACCAATTCATTGACGAAATTCTGAATGCCCCTACTTCGCTCACACCATCTGAATTGCCGAAAAAAGAGTACATCGTGCAAAAGGAGGGCTCCTATTTTACCGTTCAGTGTCTCTTTTTTCAAGACAAAAGTTTTGAGATATTGATCACCGACAACACACAACTCATGAAGCGGAGCATGATGAAGCAACAGATTACCTCAAACATCTCCCATGAATTGAAGACACCTATCGCTACTGTCAAGGGATATTTGGAGACGTTGATGAACAATCCCGAGATGGAAGCTAACCGACAACAATATTTCATCGAGAAAGCCTTCAACCAATCAGAAAGATTGACCCAATTGGTCAATGACATTGCCTTGCTGAACAAAATAGAAGAGTCATCTGAGTTGTATCCAAAGGGACTGCTTGAAGTCAAAAAGATTGTGGATGAAGTGATTGAAAGTTTCTCTGATCGAATCCACCTAAAAAATGCATCCGTTCATCTCGATTTCAAGGAGAAGATGGTGGTAAATGCCAACTATTCGTTGCTTTTTTCAGTCTTTCGCAATTTGATGGAAAACTCCCTGAATTATGGCGGAAACGGCCTCCACATCGACATCTCCCATTATCACGAGGATCAGAACTATCATTATTTTTCATTTGCTGACAATGGACCCGGTGTTGCGGATGAACATTTACCCCGGATCTTCGAACGTTTTTACAGGGTTGACACAGGAAGATCAAGGAAACAGGGAGGTACAGGCTTGGGACTAGCCATTGTAAAAAATGCAATTCTAAGTTTCAAGGGAGAGATATCGGTTCGTAACCACAAGGGTGGAGGACTGGAATTTATCTTTTCTTTACCCAAATCATAATTTCTCAAGATAGAAGGCTGTGGTGAATGTTACAGGAAAGTAGGTCCTTTGTAACCGTTTTGTATTTTGTTACAGGTAATCTTGCATGACAGAAAAACCCGGTAAATTCCGGACTGTACTTAAATCTTATCTGCAACATGCAACCTGGAAAAATCTTTCTTGCCGGCTTTTTTCTACTGTTCCTTGTTTGTCATCAGGGTGTGGCACAATCAACGGGTGCAATGCTTTATGGGAAGGTGCGCAACGAATCTGAAGCTCCGATGGCAGGCGTAAAGGTTGAAATTCTTTACCTCCCCTGGCAGAAACGACTCACAACCACCACCAACGCAAAGGGGGTTTTTCGCATGCCCAATCTTGCGCCGGGCGGACCTTATGTTGTCCGGTTCTCTTGCAAAGGATACGAAGAACAGGTACGCTCTGAGGTCTCTCTCGAATTGGGTGAGAACAATGATCTGTCCCTTCACATGCGGGCAGAAAACATTGAGGCAAAAAGTAATGACTCAAATGCTGGAAGTGCTGGACAAATTTCCGAATCCATCCAAGCTCTTGGCTCAGAGAAAGAGGCTAAATCGGATGGCGCACTTTAAGATGTCAATTCCAGCATAAACTGTTGTAGCCGTTTCCAACGACAGCCAAACGATCCTGTTCAACCACCTTTCCTTACCCTTTTTTCTTCATCCTGCCCGATTATGCTTGAAATCATTGGGAAAACTGCTACCTTTCGGTCCGGGACATGCTGAAGATAGGACATCCTCAATGTGCTAATTCACAAACAGTTCAGACCTTGAAATTATGCAGGAAATCATCAGACGACTCAATGAATCGGTAGGTAGCAAAGGAGCGACCGAACTCCTGAAATATTTTCTAACGGAGTACAAAGGACATATTGCGCTAGCCAGTAGTCTTGGATTGGAAGACCAGGTCCTGACAGACATGATCTGTCAAATAGATAAAACCACACCCATTTTCACCCTTGACACAGGCAGGCTTTTCCCAGAAACGTACGACTTGATTCATCGGACCAACCAAAAATTTGGGATCCGAATGAAGGTTTACTTCCCTGAATCAAGTCGTGTGGAATCAATGGTCCATTCAAAAGGCATCAATCTTTTTTATCAATCAATCGAAGATCGCAAGCTCTGTTGCCAGGTGAGAAAACTGGAGCCACTTCAGCGTGCTTTCGCTGATTTAAAAGTCTGGATTTGCGGACTTCGCAGGGAGCAATCCGTTACAAGAGCCGATATGCAGCCGGTAGAGTGGGATATGGCCAACCAACTGATCAAATTGAATCCATTGATGGATTGGTCTGAAAAGAGGGTCAAGGATTATGTCGAAGCACACAAAGTACCTTACAACCCACTTCATGACAAAGGGTTTCCCAGTATTGGTTGTCAACCGTGCACCCGGGCTATTCTTCCGGGTGAGGAGATCAGAGCTGGACGATGGTGGTGGGAATCCGCGGAAACACGTGAATGCGGTCTACATAAAAAATGACCGGATGACCGGCCATTTTCTATCACTCAATCGTAGATGTGATTCGGATCCTCCTCTTCAGGACATCCTTTCTTGTATTGTTCCATCGCCCGAAGACTCATTCCCATCGATGAAAATCCACCGTCATGGAAGAGGTTTTGCATGGTAACCTTTCGGGTGAGATCAGAAAACATGACAATACAGTAATCAGCACATTCATCAGCCGAAGCATTGCCAAGCGGTGACATTCTCTCTGAAAAATCAAGTAGATTGTCAAACATCTTGATGCCATTTCCGGCTGTCGTAGGTGTGGGTGATTGAGAAATGGTGTTGATCCGCACATTTCTTTCTCTTCCATAGATGTAGCCAAAACTTCTGGCAATGGATTCCAGCAGGGCCTTGGCATCTGCCATGTCATTGTAGCCATAGAAAGTTCGTTGTGCGGCGACGTAGGAAAGGGCCAATACTGATGCCCACTGATTCAAGGCATCTTGCTTGCGTGCAACCTGCAAAACTTTGTGGAATGAGATGGCAGATACATCCAGTGTCTTCTCCAGAAGGTCATAATCCAATTCACTGTAATGCTTTCCTTTTCTGACATTGGGAGACATACCGATCGAATGCAGGATAAAATCCAGTTTTCCACCAAGGACTTCCACAGAACGGCTGATCAACATTTCAAGGTCCTCTACATTGGCCGCATCTGCTGCAATCACCTCCGTGTTGCATTTTTCAGCCAACTTTTGGGTCTCCCCCATTCGTAACGCAACGGGCACATTTGTGAGGGTAAATGTAGCACCTTCTTCATAAGCTCTTTCTGCCACTTTCCAGGCAATCGAATGCTCATTGAGTGCACCGAAAATAATCCCTCTTTTCCCTTTTAATAAATTGTAAGACATGATTTTTGTGTTAGTAACTACTTGGTCTGCGACAATCAACGGATGATTTCAATCGCAGACTATCCATCAAAATTATTGGAAACAGATCCGGAACTTATGGCAACATAGCCGTTCTATCATACGAAAGCAGGCAGTTTCAGTTTCAGTCCCGAATATGTCAGCTTGATTCGGAAGGTTTGGTTCAAAAGAAAACCAGTTTGACATCTCAACCCAGTAGTTCAAGGGCATTGCGGATGGCAGCATCCGTCACATTCTCCCCACTAAGCATTTTGGCCAATTCCTGAACCCTTTCTTCTTTGGTAAGCATTCGGACACTTGTTACCGTTTCAGAGGCTGTATCCGCTTTAAAAACGAGATAATGGCTATCTCCTTTGGCTGCGATTTGCGGCAGATGGGTAATGTTGATCACCTGCATACCTGCCGAGATTTCTTTCAGGATGGTACCCATCTTATGGGCGATCTCTCCGGAAATTCCTGTATCGATTTCATCAAACAAAATCGTAGGTAGCGCTTTGGATCTTGAGATCATGGCTTTCACACACAACATCAGTCGTGAAAGCTCTCCACCGGAAGCCACTTTGGAGATTTCACATAATTCGCTGTTTTTATTGGCAGAGAAAAGAAAACTGACCACATCCCTGCCTTGTGGACCCAAATCCTCACGGGGCTGAATGTCTACGACAAAGCGGGCATTGGCCATTCCCAACTGCTGAAGCATGGAGACCACCTGATTAGACAGGATGGATGCATGATGCGTACGGATATCCGACAATTTGCCGGCCAATTCTTCCAGTATGGCCTTTTCCTTCTGTATGGCGGCTTTTAGTCCGGCTACCCCAGCTTCGCTTTCCACCATGCTTTCCAATTGACGGCCATATTGATCCCTGAGTACAATCAATTCGTCGACTGTTTGGAGATGATGTTTCTGCAAGAGGGCAAACAATGTATCCAGTCGATCGGTCAAGGCTTGCGTACGGGCTGGATCCACTTCTATTTTCTCTGCAGCATAGGTAACTTCGGATGCGATATCCTGCAACTCCAGATAAACACTGTTGAGTCGCTCCATCAACTGGTCTGAGGCCGGATAAAAACGTTTGATCTTGGCCAAAGAGGCCATGGCCTCCTTCACACGAAAGAGTGCAGGATCCGTTTCCCCGTTTAGGCAGGAAAAGACGGTCATCAAAGCATATTTGACCTCTTCTGCATGAGTCAGGAGTGCCAATTCTTGTTCTATGGACTCCTGTTCACCCAAAATAAGATTGGCTGCCAATAGTTGCTCATGCTGAAAACGTATCCAATCCATCTCCTGGGTCATCCGGTGGATCCGATCTTCAGCCTCCTGTAAATCGGCAATCAGCTTTTTATAAGTTTTGAAATGGTTCTGATAGTCAGAAAGATTCGATTTCGATCCGGCAAAATGATCGAGAACCATCAGTTGAAAATTACGATTTGCCAATTCAAGGCTTTGGTGCTGAGAATGGATGTCGATCAACCGGCTGCAAAGGTCCTGCATCGTTTTTAAGTTGACCGGCGTATCATTGATAAAAGCCCTTGATTTACCTCCTGGAGCGATTTCTCTGCGAAGGATTACAATTGGATCATAATCCAGATCATTCTCCAAAAAGAGGCTTTCCAAATCATAACCGGAGGTGTGAAATACTCCTTCCACAATGCATTTGACCTCTTTGTTCTGCAAAACGGAAGCGTCTGCCCGTTGTCCCAAGATCAAGGAAAGTGCACCCAGTAAAATGGATTTACCAGCACCAGTCTCGCCCGTAATGGTGGTCAATCCCGGAGAAAACTCGATTTCCAACTCCCTGATCAGGGCATAATTCCTAATTTCCAAACGTTTCAGCATCGTTTCACTATTCTAAAGCACTTCCCTTTACTTTACTTGCTTTCATTTTCAACCCGGACTCTGCAGGGCAGATAGATGGATCAAGCGTTCTGAAGTGATCAAAAAACCTTCTGATCCATGATTTTTTCATATTTTCCGGAATTGGCCGGATCACATTCCGTTACGACTGACATGACACGACTTCTTTCATCCGTACTGCCCTTCGAAAAAACGTTGACGATCTCATCCGATTTCGCATCAAAGAAAATTCTGTTGATATAGGTATCCGGTCTTGATCGATAGACCCGCTGCATGTTTTTCAGCGCATCTGCAATCTCCGCCCTTCCCATATCCGGTTTTTCGGCCATCACATCCAGGCCCAGTCTGTGGTAACGATACAACAAATCCCGAAAAGAGCTGTAAGCCTTGTTGGAGAGGTTGTCTATCAGCCAGAACCGGTTATAGTTGCCTTCATAAGCCCGCCAACCCTTCTCCCTGGCATTCTGGGATTTGTTGACAATGTCTCTTGCTTTTTGAAAAAATGGGGTACCGCCCATCGGAGCATAGGTATCATAATCAAACCCCAGGAGTATGTAGGCATAATAGGCGAGCAGATTGGTCAAGGCATTGGTATTGCTCGTTTCGCTAAATTCCAGCGGTTGAAATTCAACATATCGAACATCGAAATCATTGTCCTTGATGTTGAGTACAGGAGACTGATAGGATGAATTGAAGATGGGGCGGTTCAATTGAACCTGTATGGTACCCTTGAACTCATCAGCCCCGATCTGGTCGGTGACCTGAATAAAGAGGGTACAAACGATCTTTTCATCCGTGGCAAACTGATTGTCTGTCCATTTCCGATTGTTTATGAATTCGGAAATGTCGTTTCTCATGCTTTGAAAAACCTGCTTGTAGGTTCCCTCAATTCGGGAACTTGAAACGCTCACATTGCACTGGAACTCCTGAGCCTTCAGGCTAAATAGAGGTATGAGAGAAAGCCATATGAATGCAATCAGACGCATGAAATGATTTTAGCCTAAAAATAGACAAACTATTTTAAAACAGGAGGAGCGCCCAATATTTTTGAGAAGTGAAGCTTCAACCTAAAGCGTTGCCAGGAAAGTCCGTCGGAAAACTAAGCAGGAAGGGAAAGCAACTCAGCAATTTTCTCAACTATGTCTGAAGCTACCTCTCTTTTGGATTTCAATGCGTATTCAGATATGTGGCCTTTTCGTTCCAGGAGGGTGACTTTGTTGGTGTCATGACCAAATCCGGCACCCTCTTCCCGCAAGGAATTTAAGACAATCATGTCGAGATTTTTCCGTTCCATCTTCAACTGGGCATTGTCCAATTCATTCTGTGTCTCAAGGGCAAAACCGATCAACATTTGATCGGTTCTTTTCATCTTTCCCAGCTCTGCAGCAATATCCCGATTGGCTTTCAGTTCGAGGGTCCAGTTGTTCCCTACTCTTTTCAGTTTCTCTTCGGCAATGTGCACGGGCGAATAATCGGCCACTGCAGCGGTCATCACCGCTCCATCACATGTCGGAAAAAGGGATTGGCAGATTTCAAACATCTCATCGGCGGAAGTCACATCAATTCTTGATACAAGGGGATGAGACACGGTTAGCCTGACTGGACCCGAGACAAGCAAGACTTTAGCTCCTTCCGAAGCCAGGGCTTCTGCAATCGCATATCCCATCTTTCCCGTCGAAAAATTGCTGATAAACCGAACAGGGTCGATCTTCTCGACTGTCGGTCCGGCGGTAACCAAAAAAGTTTTATTCAGGAGTTTTTTTTTTCGTGCAGGAGCTTCAAAACCTCCTGCAGGATGGTTTCCGGTTCCTCCATTCTGCCTTTTCCGAACAGTCCGCTGGCAAGATCACCCTCACCCGGCTCAACCATCAGGTGACCACGTTCTTTCAATACTTGAATATTTGCCTGGGTAGCCGGATGAGCGTACATGTCTGCATCCATGGCCGGGGCAAACATGACCGGACATCTGGCGGACAGATAACAGGTTGTGACCAGGTTGTCACAGATCCCTGAAACCATCTTTGCCATGGTAGAGGCGGTAGCCGGAGCGATGATCAGAAGATCGGCCCACAATCCCAATTCCACATGACTATTCCAAGAGCCACTATCCTGAGCAAAGAAGTCGCTTAAGACGGGCTTCCCCGAAAGAGATGAAAAAGTAAGGGGAGTCACGAACTCTTTTGCAGCTTCGGTCATCAATACCTGAACCTCTGCGCCGGCCTTTACGAGACCGCGAAGCAGCAGTACAGCCTTGTAAGCCGCGATGCTGCCGGTTACGCATAATACGATTTTCTTCCCCTTCAGCAACATATCAAGGAATTTTATGCGCTACTTCTTTTCCTTGGCTGGATTCCGATAATAGATCAATCCATCCTTGAATTCTTCGTAGGCAATCAGAACCGGTTTGGAAAGTCTCTCATAGTAACGGGAGATTTCAATCTGCTCGCGGTTTTCAAATACCTCCTCCAGATTGTCAGAATAGGAAGCAAATTCCTGAAGTTTCTGATTCAGTTCTTCTTTCACCTCAGCATTGATCTGGTTAGCCCTTTTGGCAATGACCATCAGCGATTCATAGATGTTATCCGTTGTCGCGTCAAGTTCACTCAGGTTACGCGGAATGGTGGTCGAAGCGGCTTTAACTTTTCTGTAATCCATAATTGTACCTATTTCTTTAAATCTTCGTCTTTTAAATTCAACATCCTTTTTGTGTTGGCAAAAAACCTGTCAGCCTCCTTGCGGAATTTGCTGTTGGGAAATTCGTCCACAAAGGTATAATACTCATCCAGTTCAGAGTTAAGTCTTTCTCTCTTTTTTTCATCTATACTGTTTTCACCCAGCAGATATTTTGATTTCAGCAGGTAAAACATCAACTCTTCGCGATATTTGGAGTCTGGATATTCTTTTAAACTATTGGTCAATGAGATGACCGATGCCCGATAATCAGCGAGATCATAATACAACCGACCATTCAAATAGGATTTGAGAACAAGCCTTTCACGAAGTTCATCGATCAGCTTATTGGCTTCTGCAACCTTCGGACTGGCCGGGAAAATATTGATGAACAACTGGAAAGCATCGATGGCATCCTGCGTGGTCTTTTGATCCAGTCGAGGAGTCGGCGAATCCAGGTAATAACAGTAACCGATCAAATATTGCGATTCTTCAGCAAATGTACTATGTGGGTACTCTTTGATCAATTGACGGAAGTAATGCCCAGCCATGAGATAGTCATGCTGACCATAATTGCTCTTGGCCAGATAATAATAGACCTGATCGGACTTGTTGGTTCCCCGGTAAATGTTGACAAGTTCACCATACAATTGTGAGGACTTCGAAAAATCCTTATTGTCAAAGTATTCCCGTGCTTTCTTGAGTTTGTACTCATAATCAGTACTCTTGACAACTGTCTGGTACTCTCCACAGGATGAGGCGAATAGCATTACGCCCAATGAAACAAAGGTCAATACGTTCCTAATCATGGCGCAAAGATATTCTTTTTCATAAATAGTGGAATAAAATTCAGCACTTTTGGCCTTCCAAAACTCTTAAATCCTGTTAAATTCGAAGGAAGAAAGATCCGATTACATGATTTTTGTGTTTTGTTGATACACAAAATAATTTTTAGATTTGCAGGCTCTCAAAACTATTTGCATACTACATAAAGCTTACAACTGTGGATATATTTGAAAAAATTAAAACTGACAAGGGTAACCTGGGTCAGTATCAGAAAGAGGCCCACGGCTATTTCTCATTTCCCAAACTTGAAGGAGAAATTGGCCCTAGAATGAAATTCCGGGGAAGAGAGATGCTGAACTGGAGTCTCAACAACTACTGTGGGCTCGCCAATCATCCTGAAGTTCGTCAGGCAGATGCAGAAGCAACAGCCCAATATGGTCTTGCTTATCCAATGGGGGCAAGAATGATGTCTGGTCAGACAAGCAAACATGAAGAGCTTGAAAAACAGCTGGCTGCCTTTGAAGGCAAAGAAGACGCTTTCCTTTTAAATTATGGCTATCAGGGAATGGTATCCATCATTGACGCCATTTGTGGCCGCAATGATGTCATTGTCTACGATGCCGAAGCACACGCCTGTATTCTGGAAAGCCTTCGTAAACAACTTGGCCATGCGACCTCCCTGGTCCAGAAAACGGGTGGAGGCATTCTTGTCATCACGGAAGGGGTTTTTGGAATGGCTGGTGATTTAGGCCAGCTCGATAAAATTGCCGCCTTGAAGAGTGAATTCAGTTTCCGTCTGTTGGTGGATGATGCACATGGATTTGGGACCATGGGTCCTACCGGTGCCGGTGTAGGAGAACATTTTGGTGTTCAGGATCAAATCGACATGTATTTCGGAACATTTGCCAAATCGATGGCAGGTATTGGTGCATTCATTGCTGCCAAGGAAGAGGTTTGCGATTTCCTCCGCTACAACATGCGTTCCCAGACATTTGCCAAATCCCTGCCCATTGCCATGGTGATTGGACTGCTGAAGAGACTTGAACTGATCAAAACCCAACCCGAAATCAGGGAGAGGCTTTGGACCATCGTTCATGCCCTTCAGAAAGGTTTGAAAGATGAGAATTTTGATTTGGGTTGCACCAATTCTCCTGTTACGCCAGTTTACCTTTCCGGCAGTGTTCCGGAAGGAACCAATGTGATCATGGATCTTCGTGAAAACTATAACATCTTCTGTTCTGTAGTGATTTATCCGGTCATACCCAAAGGCCAATTGCTGTTGAGATTGATTCCGACAGCCTCCCACACACTGGAAGATGTAGAATATACCATCAAAGCATTTTCTGAAGTTCGCAAGAAGTTGGAAGCCGGTAAATACATCGCTTCCAAGATTGCCCAGGTTTCCTAAGCTGGGCAATAAGGAAAAAAGCTGCCGGAGAATTTCCGGCAGCTTTTTTTTTCTTTGTCAAGATCGGTAAGGCATCCACTGTTGTTAGCAATACCGCATCATTTGATGGCTTGAATCCAAATGTTCCGGAACCTGATTTTGGAACCCTCTGCCTGCAATCCAATGCTACCTTTAGTCA